>NZ_JCBDGG010000009.1:0-65192 GCF_059833835.1 Vibrio sp. R15-SG3-ISO1B
AAGTTATACGGGCCAAACACCGCCATCACACCCAACGGGCGATGGCGCAGTACAATTTGGTTACCCGCCGCTTCACGGGTACTTTCGCCTGTGCGATCATGATAAGCGCGAATAGAGATGGCAATCTTGCCCGCCATGGCCGCGGCTTCTGTGCGCGTTTCCCACAACGGCTTGCCGGTCTCTTTAGCAATCACTTCGGCTATCTGCTCGCTGCTCTCTTTCACTTTTTCAGCAAACGCCAGCACGATGGCTTCGCGCTGCGCAAAGCTGAGTTTTTTCCATGTCTGAAAGGCGTTTCTCGCCGCGCTGACCGCCGCTTCGACTTGCGCGCTGGACGCGCTGTCACCCTGCCAAATGACCTCGTCATTGTACGGGCTGGTTGAATTCATCGGCTCGCCTTGTCCGGCCAGCCACTCTCCTGCAATCCAATGAGTCATGTTGTTTTCCTTGTCCAATTCTACTGCCAGTACTGGGCTGACTATCGCTGGGCTGACTATTACTGAGCCAGCATGCGCACGTAGTCACCATCGCCGACTTGCAGCGCGTTCGCCACCTCTGGCGCTAGGATGACCGAACCCGACTCTTTGTCGTACGCCGCTTTGGCGGCGGTGGCTCTGAAGTTCTCAAATGAGGTGTTAGCAATCAGGTAATCCTGAGAACTGGCGTGTTCAGAGATGCTCACTTTGGCTCGAAACGATTCTCGCACCGACTCAATATTGCGCACCTCACACTCAACCGTTGGGCCGCCGTCAAAAATGTCGACGTAGTTACGACAGGTGAAACCCTCTTTCTCTAGAAGGCGCAGCGCAGGCTTGGTGTTCTCGTGCACTTGGCCAATCACGGCTTGTGCCTCTTTGCTGAGCAAGTTGATGTAAATCGGCAGCTTAGGCATCAAATCGGCAATGAAACCTTTTTTACCGATCCCGGTAAGATAATCCGCCATGGTGAAATCAATCGAGAAGAAGTGCTCTTGTAGCCATTGCCAAAATGGCGAGTTGCCGTTCTCATCAGAGACACCTCGCATCTCGGCAAACACGGTTGTCGAGAAGCGATGCGGATGCTCGGCCATCATCAAAAAACGACACTTCGACATCAAACGACCATTGAGCCCGCCACGGAAACTGGGTCTGAGGAATAGCGTACAAATCTCACTGCATCCGGTGTAGTTGTTGCCAAACGTGAGCAGTTTCACCACGTTATTCACGCCCAGTTTGGGGGATGAGTGAACAATGGTGCTAATGTGGTACGAGTAAAACGGGACATCCCAGCCAATCGAGGCTTCGATTCCGGTACACCCGGCCACTTCCCCCGTCTCGCTGTCAAACCCAACCATCAAATAGCCTTCGTCACCGGGCTCGGTCACATTGGCTTTGCCGAAGCTGTATTCGGAATGGGTAATGCGGTTCGTCAACAGCTCTTCGTTGACGGGTAGAGAAGTAAATCCGTGACCAGACTCCACCGCACATGTGTGCAACGCGTCATAGTCCGAAATAGAAATAGGGCGAACAACCAGCATCGATACTCCCTCCTGATGCTATTTAAGTGCCTAGTTCCTAGAGGCGAGTTCCTAGAGAAAGGAAATCCTCACTCTAGGCACTAGGAACTAGAAACTAGGCACTCACAAAACCTAAACCAAACTTGCGATGGCTTTATCTAAACGAGCGAGACCTTGTTCGATCTCTTCTTTGCTGATCACCAGTGATGGCGTGAAGCGCACGACGTTAGCGCCGGCGACCAGTACCATCAGGCCTTCTTTACCTGCGGCGACCAGAACATCACGAGCGCGGCCTTGCCACTGCTCATTCAGTGCAGCGCCAAGCAGTAGGCCTTTACCGCGAATTTCGTCGAACAGGTGGTACTTGGCATTGATTTTGTTTAACCCATCACGGAACAGGGCTTCACGCTCGGCAACCCCTGCCAATGTGTCTGGTTGGCTAACGATATCAACCACGGCCTCAGCGACCGCACACGCTAGCGGGTTACCGCCGTAAGTGGAACCGTGCGTGCCCACTTTCATGTGCTCCGCGAGCGCATTGGTGGTCAGCATTGCCCCAATCGGGAAACCGCCACCGAGTGATTTCGCTGTACTCAAAATATCCGGTGTCACGCCCAGACCTTGGTAGGCGTAGAAGTTGCCGGTACGGCCGTTGCCGGTTTGCACTTCATCGAAGATCAGCAGCGCATTGTGCTTGTCACACAGCTCGCGCACCGTCGCAACAAACTCGTCCGTTGGCGAGATAATCCCGCCTTCGCCTTGCAGCGGCTCCATCATGATGGCGCAGGTGCGATCTGAGATATGCGCTTTCAGCGCTTCAACATCGTTGTAAGGCAAGTGCGTGACATCGCCCGGTTTCGGGCCAAAACCATCCGAGTAAGCCGCTTGACCACCGACCGTTACCGTAAAGAAGGTTCGGCCGTGGAAGCCTTGTTTAAAAGCAATAATTTCCGATTTTTCAGGGCCAAACTTATCAGCTGCCACGCGGCGAGCCAGTTTGAGGGCCGCTTCATTGGCTTCTGCGCCTGAGTTAGCAAAGAAGACCTTCTCGGCAAAGCTCACTTGGGTCAGCTTTTTCGCTAAACGCAGCGCTGGCTCATTGGTCATCACGTTGCTCAGGTGCCACAGTTTTTGACCTTGCTCGGTCAACGCCTTCACCATCGCAGGGTGACAATGCCCCAAGCAGCTCACGGCAATCCCCCCTGCAAAGTCGATATACTCATTACCTTGCTGATCCCACACGCGAGCACCCTCGCCTTTGACTGGGATCATCTCCATTGGGTTGTAACAAGGCACCATCACCTCATCAAACAGACCGCGTTCTACGTTCACTTCAGTTGTCATCGTCTTTCCCTCTCGATACTGCTCACTGGATCGCTGTTGCTCGATATCTCTTCGTTTCGTTCATTGGTGTCGCTCACGACGTTCGCTTATCACGTTACCAATCGAGACAGAAAAAGAATGTTTTGCATATCAGCCATCACAGCATTGTATTTACAATTAATTAACCATTTCAATAGTGATTTATTCTTTTTAGAGGCACCATAGGAGGCAAAACCCTATTGAGCTTGAGTATTTATGCACGATGCCACCCCTTTTATGAAGCAATTTATTCTTATAACAAAGATAAGCAGGGGTTTAACCCAGACGCAACAAGGCGCGAGCCCAGAGCACCACTTGGCTAGCGAATAGTTTTTCACTCGCTATGCAAACGGCAAGTTATGAAAGAAATGTTAAGAAAAGTGATCTGAGTGCGGTTTTTAGCACAGTAGGAAAGAGACGAGTGTTGTGCGCGACTTGCTGACTGTTTTAAACCATGCGCGTCAAGAAATTCGCCAGCAGCTGATGCCCTTGCTCGGTTTTGATCGATTCCGGGTGAAACTGCACCGCGTCAATCGGCAGAGTGCGGTGTTGATAGCCCATGATCTCATCCATGCTGCCATCGGCGAGTGTCGTCCAAGCCGTGAGCTCAAACTCACTCGGCAGGCTGTTTGCCTCGACCACCAACGAATGATAGCGCGTCACCGTTAGGGGGTTATTGAGCCCTTTAAAGACGCTCTTACCCGTGTGGGTGATGGGAGAGGTTTTGCCGTGCATCACTTGACGCGCCCGCACAACCTTGGCGCCAAAGGCTTGGGCGATCGCTTGATGCCCCAAACAGACACCGAGAATCGGCAACTTACCCGCAAAGTGGCGAATGGCTGCTAGGGAAATCCCCGCTTCATTGGGCGTACATGGCCCGGGCGAAATCACCAAATGGCTTGGCGACAGCGCCTCAATCTCTTCAAGCGTGATCTCATCATTACGGCGCACCAACACCTCGCAGCCCAACTCACAAAAGTATTGGTAGAGGTTGTAGGTAAACGAGTCGTAATTGTCGATGATCAGTAGCATGAGTGACGATGACACACAGGTTGGTTTTCACTGGGGCGGTATTGTGCAACACCATGCCAGAAAGGCAAGGGAAAAGCGCAAAAATAAGGCCAGCAAACGCTGGCCAGAAGTTGATGTGATGAGGTTGATGTGTTGCGAACTCTTAGTGGGTTCTTCTGCGCCATAACGCCAAGCCAAACAGGCCTGCCAACGCGCCAAGGCCAAACGAGCCAGCCATGTTGAGCTCTAGCACCGCTGGATCATGATCCGACGAGCGGTAGTGATCGTGATAGGTCGGCAGATCCCCTTTGTACTCTTGGTTGTAATCAAACAGCGTCGACTCGCCACCATTGATGTGCCAATCGGTCGCATCGACAAAGTGTTTGTTGAGGCTTGGGCTTATCAGCAGGTGATCCAACGCGCCCACTTCATCATTGTACGAGTAGCTCCAGCTCTCTGGATGCGCTTTCGCGACCGCATTGATGTATCCGTAGTTGTGGGTGATCACCGCGCCTTGATCGCCAAACTGCTCCTCACCGTTGATCACGGTATTGCGTGCCGCGGTGATGGTTTTCGCGTATTTCTCTGGGGCGTAATCGGTCAGCACCAAGAGTGGATCTTCCATCCCGTAGGCGTTGAGGTCACCCAAAATAACTTTGTGTCCTTTGATGGCCTGCAGCGCATCACCGAGCGCGACGGCCGCCGCGACGCGGAACTGCTCACACGACCCTTGCCAATCGGAATCTTGGCCACCCTGACCGCCTTGCTCAATCGGCGCAGCGTCTTCCCAGCACTTAGAGCCTTTCGATTTGAAGTGGTTGACGGCCACCGTAATGGTCTCTTTGGTGCCGCGTACTTTGAACGTTGACGCGAGAGAGTCACGTTGGTAATTCTTGCCATCTTCAATCACTTTACCCTTGTCATCCAGCACTTCCGGTGCCTGCTGAGAAGGCATGGCAATCACACGGGCTTGTTTGAGCTTGACCACTTTCGGCCGATAGAGCACACCCGTGGTAATCGCATCGGTGCCCACAAAGTCTTGCCCATCCTCACTGCCGTCGCCATTGCTGTCAATCGCGACATAGCGGTATTGGTCGCGCTTGCTCTCGATGCGCGCATTGAGCTCCTGCACTAAGCGGTGAATCGCCCCGCCCTCACCAAAGCCGTTGTTTTCGATCTCCATCAAACCGATGATGTCGGCATCTAAACGCAAAATGGCGTTGAGGATTTTCGCCTCCTGCACCTCAAACTCCTCATCGCTATTGGCGCCGCGATTGTCGCCAAATGGGTTGCTATCGCCACCGAATGGGGAGTTAAAGTAGTTGAGTACGTTGAACGTCGCGATACGCAAGTCGCCTTTCTTCAGCTCGGGCGTATCGGTGCGTGGGTCGTTATGGACAAAATTCTCTGCACTGAGCGAGTTGGTCGCGATTAAGCGATACTCGTTGTAGCTGTAGCTCAGCACGCCCTCTAGACCGATGACGGTGTCATCGATACGAATGTAGTCCTCAGTGGAGCCGTCTTGGTCAACATCAGTGCGGCCAAAGTCGGCGTAATACGGGATCTGCCCATCCGCGGCTTTTTGATCCGATTCGACAAACAATCGGCGCGCCGCGTTACTTGCACTTTGCTCTAACGCCTCTGGCGAACCAGCCGCAAAGACTTGGTTAGGCTGCATATTGATGCGCTTGTGCGCCAAGACCATATTGTTGCGACGCGCCGCGTAATCATAACCAAAAGTGCGCGTCACGCGCATATCCAGTTCAGCCGAGGTGCGCACGAGCATACCTTCGTAGCGCTCTAGCGTTTGGGCAAAGCTCTGATCGCTCTCAATAGGCGTGATATCGACCGCCACGGGCGCGGCTTGCTCGCCCGTTTTCACCCAGTCGTTCGCTTTAAGCTGAGTGAGATTGTAATACTCTTGCACCTGACCTTGGACACATACCACATCGCCCGCATTGAGATCGGAGCTGGACTGATTGGTGTACACAAACAGGCCTTCGGAAGTGAGCGGATTGCCATCATCGCTCAGTGCTTGCAGGTAGAAACCTTTGGTGAGCCCAGTGGTGACGGCGCTGACCACCCCTTGGACAAAATAACTCTCAGCGGTGATGTATGGGTAACCATCAATAAAGGGTGACGTACTGCCTTCCCCTTGGATGGTTTGAATGTCGGTAAAGTTTGGCTCTGCACCATCTTGAGTACAGGCAAAAGGCTCCGGCAGCTCTGCGCCATCCAATACGCCAAGACCTGTGATGTCATTGCTTTCCAGTGCCACCCAGTCGCTGGCGTTATAACTGCTTGAGGGCGTCATGGCTTCACTGGCGCGCACTAGGGTGACGTTTTGACCGAAGTTCACGCCGCCCATCTCACCGATGATGTCATGTACATTGCCCTCATAGAGCAGTGCGATAGGATCATCGCCATTAAAGCTGGTGATACCGTGGATTTCGTTCGCCACGGCTCGTGTTTCGGCATAGGCTTGTGAGTTCGCCACCACCCACACGCTTTTCGCCGCGAGAGTGACGGAGTCCAAATCGAGTGTTGCGCCCCACTCACCATTACCGTTGGTGGACTTGGCTAGTTGGAAACCGGTTAGTGTGACGGCTTCCTCGCCAGTATTGGCGATCTCGATGGCTTTGTTATTTGAGCTTCCCTCGACATATTGCGAGAGCAAAATATCTGCGGCTACCGGCGCAGATAAGGCACTGGCCACCACGGCGGCCAGTAAACTGGGTGTGAATGTGTGTCTCATCGTGTTTCCCTTGCATGCTTTCTGTTCGATGCGAGAAAGCGCGTTCCATATCACTTTTCGTATAAGAAAAGACCTATAAAGCACGACAAGTGTTGATGTTTTTTATGAAACAAAAATATAGGAATCATTACAACGAGAAGTAGATCTCATTGAGCCGATGAATGACGGAAGTGTGGTCAACTTTTCAACAAAACAGGAAAGCATGCTGTTGCAAAGATGCGATTAAGCGGATGATTCTAGGAACAATTCGTTGACAGCCCGACTAAGCGACACCCATCCACGCAGCACGTAAGGCGCCCCTAAATAAACACGCTGCGGCCCATAAAAACGACAAAAGCGCCCGCAGGCGCTCATCATCAGAGCCAAGACCCTATTTTAATTTTGGCTTGTCATTCTCATCGTCTTTGCGTTCGTACTCACCTTCAAACGTCTTCCCCTGCGCCGAGTCAGACTCAAACGGCGAAGCGCCGTCACGATGGAAAGGGTCTTGATGAGAAGGGTCTTGATGAGAGCGAGAAAAGGGATCGTGAGAGAATGGGTCATGACCAAAGCCACTCTGCCCTCCCACCGATCGAATCACCATTTTGCTCATCAGCGTTTTGGCGATCATGGCACGGGGCGCCGGCAGTAAGACCAACATGCCTAATGCGTCGGTCAAAAAACCGGGAGTGAGCAGTAAGACACCCGCCACCGCCAGCATCACGCCTTCCATGATCTGCTGCGCGGGAAGCTCACCTTGTGCGAGGCGCTGCTGCACCGACAGTAACGTCGCAACGCCTTGGCTGCGCACTAAAGAGGCGCCGACAAACGCGGTGACCAGCACCAGACCGATGGTCGGCCATAAACCAAGAAACCCACCCACTTGGATAAACAGGCCGATTTCAATAATAGGTACGATGATAAATAGTAAGAGTAAGATAGGAAACACACGCCCTCCTTTGTTGCCCTCAGTGTACGCGCAAAGCCTGCACTGGCACAAATCTAAGCGGTAAAAAAGTGTTTACCTCTCACGATGAAACTTTCAGTAAATAAATATAAAAAAGGTGATCAAGTTACTATTTTTATGCGCTAGGTGCAGTATGATGTGCCACATAAGTCAGGACGGATTTATAGCCCAAAATTCTGATGAATGGATTCTTAGACTACAGAATGGCTAGCATTTAACTTTATTATCAGAATAATACTCTAAGGATCCTGTATGGCTACCCTAACCGATGCCACTAAGGCACTTTCCCCTGCAACACGTCTTGAAGAAGATTTATTGGGTGAGCGTCACGTCCCTGCCGACGCTTACTACGGCATCCACACCCTACGTGCGATTGAAAACTTCAACATCTCCAACATGACCATCTCCGACGTACCGGATTTCGTCCGCGGTATGGTGATGACCAAAAAAGCTGCGGCGCTGGCCAACAAAGAGCTGGGTGTAATTCCAAAGGATGTGGCGAATTACATTATCCAAGCGTGTGATTTGATTCTAGACACCGGCAAGTGCATGGACCAATTCCCATCGGACGTCTACCAAGGTGGCGCGGGCACGTCGGTCAACATGAACACAAACGAAGTGATCGCTAATATCGCCCTCGAATTAATGGGCAAGGAAAAAGGCGAGTACGACTTCATCAACCCAAATGACCACGTCAACAAGAGCCAGTCGACCAACTGTGCCTACCCAACCGGTTTTCGCATTGCGGTGTACAACAGCGTGCACAAACTGATTGAATCGATTGAATACCTCAAAGGTGCGTTCGAGCTTAAGAGCCAAGAGTTCAAAGATATCCTCAAGATGGGCCGCACTCAGCTGCAAGACGCGGTGCCAATGACGGTCGGTCAAGAGTTCCACGCTTGGGCGGTGACGCTCAACGAAGAGATCCGCGCGCTTGAGTACACCTCAAAGCTTCTGCTCGAAGTGAACCTTGGCGCAACGGCCATCGGTACTGGTCTCAACGCTGCGCCGGGCTATCAAGCAGCGGCAGTCAAACACTTAGCACAAGTGACCGGTCTTGATGTGGTCCCTGCGGAAGATTTGATTGAAGCCACCTCAGACTGCGGCGCCTACGTGATGACGCACGGCGCGCTGAAACGCCTAGCGGTGAAGCTATCTAAAATCTGTAACGACTTGCGCTTGCTCTCTTCTGGTCCTCGCGCGGGTTTGAACGAGTTAAACCTGCCACAGCTGCAAGCGGGCTCGTCCATCATGCCTGCTAAGGTCAACCCTGTGGTGCCTGAAGTGGTTAACCAAGTCTGCTTCAAAGTATTGGGTAACGACAACACCATCTCTTTCGCGGCAGAAGGCGGTCAATTGCAGCTTAACGTGATGGAGCCAGTGATTGCCCAAAGCATGTTTGAGTCGATTTCGATTCTGTCTAACGCGTGCGTGAACTTGCGCGACAAATGCATCGACGGCATTACCGTCAATAAAGAAGTGTGCGAAAACTACGTCTACAACTCGATTGGTATCGTCACTTACCTCAACCCATACATCGGACACCACGAAGGCGACATCGTCGGTAAGATTTGTGCTGAAACCGGTAAGAGCGTGCGTGAGGTGGTGCTAGAGCGTGGATTGCTGACGCCAGAAGAGCTGGATGACATTCTTTCGGTTGAAAACTTCATGCGTCCAACGTATAAAGCCAAGCGCTACGAGTAAGCGCAAAAATAGGGCCTGCGGGCCCTTTTTTAGGCACGCATCCGGTAACCACACTTTTCCTATGGATTACTCTCACACAAGGTAAACAACACGCAGTGATTATCTAAACCTTCATGCCGCTGGCCGACTCTCAGCAGCGCGAAGCATTAGATAATCAAAATCAAACGTTAAACATTATACGAGGATATAGCTATGGTCGCAGTGGAGCTCATTGTTGTTCTGCTCTTCATTTACTTGGGAGCAAGAATCGGCGGGATTGGCATCGGCCTTGCCGGTGGTGCGGGTGTGATTGCCCTGTCTTTGGTGTTGGGCGTTCCCACCAGTCAGGCGTTCATTCCAGTTGACGTTATCTTAATCATTATGTCCGTGATTACCGCGATTGCCGCCATGCAAGTGGCCGGTGGTATGGACTGGCTGGTTCAAGTAGCGGAAAACTTTTTGCGCAAACACCCTGAACGTATCACTTTTTACGCACCGATCGTCACCTTCTTAATGACCTTGATGGCGGGTACTGGCCACACGGCGTTCTCAACCTTGCCTGTGATTGCTGAAGTGGCAAAAGGCCAAGGCGTGCGTCCTTCTCGTCCGCTGTCGATTGCCGTCGTAGCCTCGCAAATTGCGATTACCGCATCGCCAATCTCAGCGGCGGTCGTGGCGTTCGCGGCGATGTTGGCGCCAATGGGCGTGGACTACCTCACGCTACTGGCGGTCTGCATTCCGACCACCTTTATTGCTTGTATGATTGGTGCGTTTGTCGCCAACTTCATGGGTAAAGAGCTTAAAGACGATCCTATCTACCAAGAGCGTTTGGAAAAAGGGTTGATCAAATTGAGCAGCGACACACAACGCGAGATCCTGCCAACAGCAAAAACCGCAACCTACATTTTCTTGGCCGCGATTGGCTTTGTTGTCTGCTACGCAGCGGCGATTTCAGGCTCGGTCGGCCTAATTAAAGACCCTGCGCTTGGCCGTAACGAAGCCATCATGACCGTGATGCTGGCTGCGGCCGCCGCCATTGTGCTGGTGACCAAAATCGATGCTGCGAAAATCCCATCAGCCGCAACCTTCCGCTCAGGTATGACGGCGTGTGTCTGCGTACTGGGTGTTGCATGGCTCGGCTCAACGTTCGTCAATGCGCACGTGGCAGAAATCAAAGAGCTGGCGGGCGATCTCTTGTCTGATCACCCTTGGATGCTGGCGATGGTGCTGTTCTTTGCCTCTATGCTCCTTTACTCACAAGGCGCGACCACAGTGGCGCTAATGCCTGCCGCACTCGCGATTGGTGTCGCGCCACTGACCGCCGTTGCGTCCTTTGCCGCCGTCAGTGCCCTGTTCGTACTACCGACCTACCCAACGCTGTTGGCCGCGGTTGAGATGGACGACACTGGCTCAACGCGCATCGGCCAATACGTGTTTAACCACCCGTTCTTTATTCCTGGTGTGGTGACCATTGCCTCGGCAGTGGCACTCGGCTTTACCTTTGGCGGTCTACTGATCTAGTCTCAATAAGACGCCATAAAAATAATTCGATACAAAGGGAGCCGAGCGCTCCCTTTTATTTTGGACTGAATAAAAAATCACAGATCACAGACGGTTTTTGATTGACATCAAAATAGCGTTAATTAATAAAACCTTCTCGTTAACCAAATCGATTGAATAAAATTCCCAGCGTTTACTTACGCCACTATTAAATCCATTCACTCTTTCTAAAAAAATCCAAAAACCAGCATAGAAATCCAACTATTTCACTTGAATACCCCAGCGATTTTTCCATGAAAATTTTGGCCAAAAATATAGGACAGTAATTTGTGACCCGCTCCAAGGTTAATCTTTGAGACGAAATTTACACTAGTTCTAAATTCGATCATGCCTATCAATAATAACGCTATCTATTGTCACAGATTCACTTGTATTCACCCTTTGCAATACAAGTAAGGAGATCATCATGACCACTCAAACTGTCCCTAGAGAACATAAAAACAGCGAAGAGAAAAAACGCGGCTTTTTTGCCAACTTTAAATTCCCTTCCGCCTACACCATCTTATTTGTCTTAATAGCCCTTGTGGCTATGTTGACGTGGATTATCCCCGCTGGCCAATATGACCGCGCCATGAATGAAGACCTAGGCCGTGAAGTGCCCGTGACGGGCACCTATCAGCCTGTGGAAGGCAATCCACAAGGGGTGATTGATGTCTTGCTTGCGCCGATTGATGGCTTTTACGACCACAACAGCTACGAAGCGGCAGCGATTGATGTGTCGCTGTTTATCCTCGTCATCGGCGGTTTCTTGGGCCTAGTGACAAAAACCGGCGCGATTGATGCTGGGATAGAGCGCGTCACTCACCGCCTTGAAGGACGCGAAGAGATGATGATCCCCATCTTGATGGCACTGTTTGCCGCGGGCGGCACTGTGTATGGGATGGCGGAAGAGTCCTTGCCTTTCTATACCTTACTTGTGCCCGTGATGATGGCCGCACGTTTTGACCCTGTGGTCGCCGCCGCGACCGTGTTGCTCGGCGCCGGGATTGGCTGTTTGGGTTCAACCATCAACCCGTTCGCCACTGTGATTGCCGCCAACGCCTCTGGCATTCCGTTCACCGATGGCATCATGCTACGCGCCATCATGTTGGTGATTGGCTGGGCAATCTGTGTCGCCTATGTGATGCGCTATGCACGCATGGTGCGCCAAGACCAATCCAAATCGATTGTGTTTGATAAGTATGAAGAGAACAAAGCGCACTTCTTGGGCAACCAATCCGAGCAAGGCCTTGAGTTCACCACTACACGCAAAGCGATTCTGACCATCTTTGGCCTCTCGTTCGCGGTCATGATTTACGGTGTCTCCATTGCCGGTTGGTGGATGGCGGAAATTTCAGCCATGTTCCTGGCCGCTACCATCATTGTCGGTATCGTGGCACGTATGAGCGAAGAGGAGTTCACCACCAGCTTTATTGATGGCGCCCGCGACCTACTTGGCGTTGCTCTCATCATCGGTATTGCGCGCGGTATTGTGGTCGTGATGGATCGCGGCATGATCACCGATACCATCTTGTACTCAGCGGAGCAGATGGTGACTGGGCTCTCCTCTGTCGTCTTTATTAACGTGATGTTCTTCCTAGAGATTTTGCTCTCGTTCTTGGTGCCGTCCACCTCTGGTCTTGCCGTACTCACCATGCCGATTATGGCGCCATTGGCCGACTTTGCCGGCGTCGGTCGTGATTTGGTTATCACCGCATACCAATCAGCATCAGGACTGGTGAACCTCATCACGCCAACCTCAGCCGTGGTGATGGGTGGCCTTGCGATCGCCCGCGTGCCTTACGTGCGCTGGGTGAAATGGGTCGCGCCGCTGCTCGCTATCTTGACTCTGTTCTGCGTATTGGCGTTAAGCCTAGGTGCGCTACTGTAACTGCTCACGCAAAAGCGCCGTTAAGCAGGATAACGAAACGGTTGTCCTGCTCTCTCCCTGCTTGCAATACTCAATCAAGAAAAGCCACGTGTGTGGCTTTTTCTTTATCTACTCTTTCTTTATCTGTACTTTCTTTGTCTGTACTTTCTTTGTCTGTACGTTTCAATTTTTATTCCAATTGGATAATCCATTTTTATAGGCTGGGTTACTTTTTCTTATCTAAAAATAAAAACCACGCTTTGGTGAATAAAAACAAAAACAAGCGTGATCACCTAGACAAATTAGCACATTCGTTTATTAACAAATGCCGTCAAAAGCGAAACAAAGTCACTATATAAAGAAAAACAGCGCATAAAACCGCACGCTCATTCTATCCATTATAAATATCGACATGAATACAATTCCCTCTCTTTACCGTGATTGACTCTCACGGCGCTATTTTGCTGTCATTCAGTGAATAAAAATCCTTACAGAGCGAGAAACCAACATCATCACAGCTTGGTAACAACTGCATGGATATTGTTAAAACCCTAGGCGTAGCAAGGGCTGCAAGAAAAAATGAAGTGTGACTGAGCGCAGAGAATCCTCCTCTCTAGGGCGTAATATTAATATCAGAACAACAAAGTGAATAATTAAATTCACTCTCAAATAATCCCTACACCATTATTTAATTTGTCACAGATGCATTAAATAAAAAATAAATAGAGAGATACGATTATGAGTAAGTTATACGTAGGTTCTGAAATCGGTCAATTACGTCGCGTGTTGGTTCACCGCCCGCGTCGTGCTCTCACCCACTTAACCCCCTCGAACTGCCACGAGCTACTGTTTGACGACGTCTTAGCGGTCGAACGTGCCGGTGATGAACACGATGTGTTTACCCAGACGCTGCGCGATCAAGGGGTGGAAGTGCTGCTATTGACCGACCTGCTGGCAGAGACGCTGGCAGTACCAGAAGCCAAGGAGTGGCTACTCAATCGTCAGGTATCTGACTACCGCTTAGGCCGATCCTTTGCCAACGACGTGCGCTGCTATCTGGGCGACTTGCCCAATCTTGAATTGGCCAAGATCCTCACCGGCGGCCTCTCCTACGCGGAAATGCCTATGCGCTCCTCCTCAATGATGCAAGCGCTGCATGCACCGACCGATTTTATTATCGAGCCGCTGCCCAATCACCTCTTTACCCGTGATACCTCCTGCTGGGTCTACGGTGGCGTCTCCATCAACCCGATGGCGAAGCCGGCCCGCCAACGTGAAACCAACCACGTGCGCGCCATTTACCGCTGGCACCCAACCTTCGCTGGCCAAGACTTCATCAAATACTTTGGTGATGAAGAGGCGCTGTACGACAACTCAACCATTGAGGGCGGTGATGTATTGGTCATTGGCCGTGGCAGCGTCTTGATTGGTATGTCTGAACGCACCACACCGCAAGGGGTGGAGCACCTTGCTGCCGGCCTATTTAAACACGGCCAAGCCAAACAAGTGATTGCGATGGAGCTACCTAAACATCGCTCTTGCATGCATTTGGATACCGTGATGACCCACATGCGCGAAGACACCTTCTCCGTCTACCCAGAAGTGGTGCGCAAAGACGTCAAATGTTGGAGCTTGACGGGTGATGAGTCTGGCGCGGTGCGCGTCAAAGAGGAAGGCTACTTTGTCTCGGCGATTGAAAGAGCGCTTGGCGTTGGCCAACTCAACCTCATCACCACGGGCGGCGATAACTTCAACGCTGAGCGTGAGCAGTGGAACGACGCCAACAACGTATTGACCGTCAAACCGGGCGTCGTGATTGGCTATGAGGGCAACACCTACACCAATGAAAAATACGACAAAGCCGGCATCACGGTGCTGCCCATCCCTGGGGATGAATTGGGACGAGGCCGCGGCGGCGCTCGCTGCATGAGCTGCCCGATTGAGCGCGATGGCATCTAAGCCCGCGGTCATCACAGCCTCCATCGCTATCAACCCATTCATCCTTATCATCGGATCAACAAGGAGCAAAAGCGGGCGCTTTTGCTCTATGGAGACAGAGCTATGAACAAACAAACCGTCGTTGTCGCCCTAGGGGGCAATGCGCTACTTCGCCGCGGTGAGCCGCTCGAAGCCGAGGTGCAGCGCCACAACATTGAAATCGCGGTCAACACCATCTCCAAAATCGCCGAGCATTACAACGTGGTGTTGGTGCATGGCAACGGCCCGCAAGTGGGGCTGCTTGCGCTGCAAGGCCTTGAGTACAAGAAAGTCGCGCCCTACCCACTCGATGTGCTGGGCAGTGAAACCCAAGGCATGATCGGCTACATGCTGATGCAAGAGTTTAAAAACCAGATGCCGAGCACCAACATCACTTGCATGTTGACGCAAATGACCGTAGACCCAAATGACCCGGCCTTCGCCAATCCAACCAAACCGATTGGACCGATTTACCAAGAAGCCGAAGCGCGCGAACTGGCCGAGCGTTATCACTGGACCGTCAAACCCGATGGCGCGCATTTTCGCCGCGTCGTACCGAGCCCTAAACCGACAGGCATCATTGAACACGAAGCCATTACCAAGTTGATCGCCGAAGGGCATTTGGTGATCTGTACCGGTGGCGGCGGCATTCCGGTCAAACGGGAAGGCGGCAAATTGATGGGCGTTGAAGCGGTGATCGACAAAGACATGTCCGCCGCCTATCTCGCCAAACAGCTCAACGCCGACGCGCTATTGATCCTGACTGACGCCGACGCCGTCTACCTCGATTGGGGCAAGCCCACTCAGCATCCGCTACGTGCCACCACCCCTAGCGAGCTGGCGCACTATACGTTCGATGAAGGCTCGATGGGGCCAAAAATTGATGCCTCTTGCGAGTTCATTCGCCAAGGAGGCAAGGTGGTTGGCATCGGCGCCCTCGAAGATGGCCTAGCGATTTTACAAGGCACCGCCGGCACTAATATCACCAAAGGCTAACAACAGACAACGAGGCTCGGGCCATCTTCGCGCCGAGCCGAAACAGACATTGCACGTCATCATCTCTTTTTAAGAAGGAAATTCACCATGGCTTTCAATTTACGTAACCGCAACTTCCTTAAACTGCTCGACTTTACCCCACGTGAGATTGACCATCTGCTCGCGCTCTCTGCTGAACTGAAAAAAGCCAAATACAACGGTTACGAGCAGCCGCGCCTCAAAGGCAAAAACATCGCGCTGATTTTCGAAAAAACCTCAACCCGCACTCGCTGCGCCTTTGAAGTGGCGGCGTTTGACCAAGGCGCGCAAGTCTCCTACTTGGGCCCCTCTGGCTCACAAATCGGTCATAAAGAGTCAATGAAAGACACCGCGCGCGTGCTGGGCCGCATGTATGACGGCATCGAATATCGCGGCTTTGGTCAAGAGATCGTCGAAGAGCTCGGCCGATACGCCGGTGTACCCGTCTGGAATGGCTTGACCGACGAGTTCCACCCCACCCAAATCCTCGCTGACTTCTTGACCATGATGGAACATGGCCGCGGCAAAGCGCTGCGCGACATCTCCTTTGCCTACCTTGGCGACGCACGCAACAACATGGGCAACTCCTTGATGGTGGGCGCGGCGAAAATGGGCATGGACATCCGCCTCGTTGCGCCAAAACAGTTCTGGCCAGAGGAGAGTTTGGTCGCCACCTGCCGAGACATCGCCCAGACCACAGGCGCTAAAATCACGCTCACCGACGATGTGCAAGAGGGCGTGCAAGGCTGTGACTTCCTCTACACTGACGTCTGGGTGTCCATGGGCGAAGCGAAAGAAGCGTGGGCTGAGCGCATCAATTTGATGCTACCGTATCAAGTCAACATGGCGATGATCAAAGCCACCGGTAACCCGCACGTGAAATTTATGCACTGCTTACCCGCCTTCCACGGCGAAGACACCACGGTCGGCAAACAGCTCGCGAGCGAATATCCCATGCTCAAAGACGGCTGTGAAGTGACGGATGAAGTGGTCGAGTCGGACTACTCGATTGTCTTCGACGAGGCGGAAAACCGCATGCACACCATCAAAGCGGTGATGGTGGCGACGCTCGGCGCGTAACCCTGCTTTGGATGAACTAAGAGACTCGCGGGGCTGACAACAGCCTCGCTTTATTAGAATAAATGACCAGAAAAACACTTTGTCATTAGTTTTTTATTTGGTGACAAGTGTCATATAGCCACACTTTTATTGGTGATAAACTCAGCGTGCGCGACGGCGCTTTTCATTGAACAACCCACAAGGGTACATAGATGGAGCTGTGTACTCATTCCCATCAGGATGGCGATAATCATAATAAGGGGTCCTTATGAGTGACACTCTTCATCTCGCGGACGACCAATTTGCCGATGACAAAACCCTCACTTCAGCGTGCAAACGGCTACTGCAACAACAAAGCTTTTCCACTCAAAATGAGCTCAGAGAAGCCCTAGTGAACATTGGTTTCGAGGGCATCAGTCAATCGACCGTCTCTCGCTTGCTGTCACAACTTGGCGTCGTCAAAGTGCAAAACGCCTGCGGCAAAAAAGTCTACTGCATCACGGTCGAAACCGCGCCAGTGCGCGTCGAGTCCTCCATCTCTTCGCAAATCGAGTTCATTACCCACAACCAATCCATGGTGGTCGTCAAAACCCACCCCGGCAGCGCCCAACTGGTCGCCCGTCTCGTCGACATCGACCCACACACCGAAATCCTTGGCACCGTCGGCGGGAACGACACCGTACTCATCATCCCAAAAGACACACAAAAGATTGATGCGTGTGAGCGGATAGTGCGGATGAGATTAGGAGTGAGTTCATAGGGGATAGGTCCTAGAGGCTAGTGCCTAGTTCCTAGAGGGATGGAGGTACGTGATGGGTGATGGGTGATGGGTGATGGGTACGATCTTCTAGGCACTAGGAACTAGAAACTAGAAACTAGAAACTAGAAACTAGGCACTAAAAACTAGAAACTATTTGAAACTTATCCATCCGATCTCCTGTCTGATTGAGTTACACTGAATCCATCTTAGTTAACGTGACGGTCTTATGCGCTTCGCTTTCTCGCTTGTTGTACTGGTTCTCTCTCTGTTTTCGAGCTCGGTGTGGGCTCTGTTTGGCAATTCGCAATCTACGTTCAGTCCTGCCAATGAGGACAATCGCTTTGTCACTGTTGATGAGGCGTTTGCCTTCAATGCGGTGCAGCAAGGCGCGCGGGTCTATCTCGATTGGCAAATCAAGCCAGATTACTACCTCTATCAAGATAAGATTGCCATTAGCGGCGAGCACATCACGTTAGGCGACATCACACTGCGTCAAGGTGAGCCCTATCATGATGAGTTTTTCGGTGACGTGAACATCTACACCACGCCGCTGTTTGTCGAGGTGCCTTTGGCCGAGTATCAAGCCGGGGCTCGTTTGATGGTTCAATACCAAGGCTGCGCGAAAGCCGGTTTCTGCTATCCGCCCGAAACTAAGGTCATTGACCTGACCTCGTTTGACTTTCAAGACGCCGATGTCGTCATCGCGCCCACCTCCACCAATTCAGAAAAGACGCCTATTACGACTGACACGGCGACAGACTCATCACGCTCACAACAGGCACAGCTAGCCGATCGCATCAGCGAGAGCGTTTGGACACCGCTGCTGTTTCTTGCACTGGGTATCGGCCTCGCCTTTACCCCATGTGTCTTGCCGATGTACCCGATTTTGACCAGCATTGTGCTCGGCGGCGGTCAGATCAACACACGCCGCACATTGGGCCTTTCGTTTGTCTACGTGCAAGGCATGGCATTGACTTACACCCTGCTCGGTTTGGTGGTGGCGCAAGCCGGTTTGCAGTTCCAAGCAACGATGCAACACCCCGCAGTGTTGATAGGACTCAGTATATTATTCGTCGCGCTGGCCTTGTCGATGTTTGGGCTCTACACGCTGCAACTGCCGAGTCGCCTGCAAACTTGGCTCAATCAACTGAGCAGTCAGCAGCAAGGTGGCAACCTGCTCGGTGTGTTTAGCATGGGGGCGATTTCTGGTTTAGTCTGCTCACCCTGCACCACGGCGCCGCTGTCGGGCGCGCTCTTGTATGTGGCGCAAAGCGGCGACTTGTTTACCGGAGGGATCACCCTCTACGCGTTGGCGCTCGGTATGGGCATTCCTCTGATTTTGGTCGCGGTATTTGGCAATCAGTTGTTGCCAAAAGCGGGAGAGTGGATGAATCGCGTCAAGACGCTATTTGGTTTTATCCTCCTCGCGGCGCCGATTTTCTTGCTTGAGCGTATCCTGCCCGATCTGTGGAGCAGTGCGCTGTGGTCGGGGCTCGGTATCGCGGCGTTTGGCTGGCTCTATCACAGTAAAAATGCACTGCCTTTTGGTGGCTGGAAGCAAAGTGTGGTGGGCATTGTTGCAGTGCTCGGTTTGTTCGCCAGCGCTCAGCCGCTGCTCAATCTTTGGTTTGATGGTCCAAGCGCCCACTCGCAAGCCGCGCCGAGCATTGAGTTTACCCGTATCAACAACGTCGCCGAGCTCAACTTGGCCCTCAGCCAAGCCCGAGAGCAAGGCAAACCTGTGATGCTCGATTTTTATGCCGACTGGTGCGTCGCGTGTAAGGAATTTGAGAAGTACACCTTCCACCAAGCCGATGTGGAAGCCAAGCTGAGTGAGTTTGTGTTGTTGCAAGCCGACGTCACCCGCAACCAAGTGCAAGACATCGAGCTACTCAAACAACTCGGCGTACTCGGTTTGCCGACCATTGATTTTTGGGATGCCAATGGCCAGCCGATGCCAAATGCTCGCATCACAGGATTTATGCCAGCCGAGACGTTTTTAGCGCATTTGAAGGCTCAGCCCTTTGACCAGCCTTCTAACTTACCATTAGGTGTTCATCGAGACAGGCTAAATTAGAAAGTAAAAAGGCTGACGTGATCGCCAGCCTTTTCAACGTAAATCTGCACTTCAATTATACAGTGAAAGAACACTGCTTAACTTTTAGTACTGGACGAGCCGTTGTCGCTGCTTGCGAGTATGCCTGAGCCATGACCGCTTTTGCTTCACTCGTACCCGAATCAACACCTACTGCTGAAAGCAAGCTTGCACCTGTGTCAACGTTATCCATCTGCTCACGGTACTCTGCAAATATTGCTTGAATATCATCGCAAGACATTGAATTAAAATCAGCATTTGCGATATCTGTATCTGAACCTCCAGTCATTTGACATCCAGACAAACCAACGACGGCCAACACTGCGAATAGACTTAATTTTTTCATTATCAGTTTCCTTTACTGCATCATTATTTGAAGTAGGTCAAAACCTAGAAGGGATTATGCAACAAACAGCTATTCACTTCTTAAATATGAGCAATATTTAAGATCAATTTGATGAATATGTGAACAAGAGCATACTGACAATCTAATTTATTGATATTAATGATATTTAACATCATATGCATCTAGTGTAAATACTCAACAATAAGTGTTAAATGAAACAAAACCCGATACACTTCAGACTTTTAGCGGATAAAGATTGTCCACCGCGGCAAAGCTGACAATAATTCTATTAACTACATCATCATAAGTGTGCAACGTCATGGACTCGACCTACACCATCATCATCGCAGACGATCACCCGCTGTTTCGCAACGCGTTGTTCCAATCGGTACATATGGCGGTCAGTGGGGCCAATCTGCTAGAGGCCGACTCCCTCGATGCCTTGATGACGCTGCTCGCCAAAGAAGATGAGCCCGACTTACTGCTGCTCGATCTGAAAATGCCGGGCGCCAATGGCATGTCTGGCTTGATTCAACTGCGCGCCGAATACCCAGAGTTGCCGATTGTGGTGGTCTCAGCCAGTGAAGAGCCTTCGGTGGTCACGCAAGTGAAAAGCCACGGCGCGTTTGGTTTTATCCCTAAATCGAGTGACATGCGCGAGCTGGTGAAAGCCCTCAATCAAGTGCTGGCGGGCGACCCTTACTTCCCTGAGGGTTCGATTGTTGAGAATGAAGCGTGCAATGATCTCGCTGAGAAAATGGCGACCCTCACCCCGCAGCAGTACAAGGTACTGGGCATGCTCTCCGACGGACTGCTTAACAAGCAGATCGCCTATGAGCTCAACGTCTCAGAAGCGACCATCAAAGCGCACATGACCGCCATTTTCCGTAAGCTGGGCGTAAAAAATCGCACCCAAGCGGTAATACTACTCAGCGAACTCAACGACTAGCACTACCAGTAGATAGGCCACCCCTACTCTGGCTCTTGCGAGTTCGGAAGGCACAGACCCAACTGTGTCACTTCGTAGTTCTCCACTTTGGAGATGACAAACCTCAGCCCTTGCCAATCAAAACTGTCGCCAAGCACCACTTGATGGGGCAGTTGCTCCGCCACCAGCTGCTTTAGCGAGAACGTCGCGTATTCAACAGGCACATCAATGCCGTAGTGCTGACACACATCGCTAAGCGAAACCTCTGCGGCAAAAAAGAAATCACCAAAGAAACGGGTTTGAGTTTCCGCCAAAGGCGCGGTGCTAAACAGTTGGCTTAACGGCTCAAGGTTCTCTTCTCGGCCCAGCACGCATAAAGTGTCGCCCGCTTGCAGCACAGTGCTTCCCGATGGGTGGAGCAAGGTTCGCTGACGAAACAGCGCCGCAATCCGCGTTCCATCAGGCATCGCCAACTTACTCAATGGCTCACCAATACACCACTTCTCCGCTTCCAAGCGATAGACATAGAGCTCCCAATTGCTGGTTGGGAAAATCTCGATCCCTGCCCGCGCCACCGGCGCGGGCTGAGGTGGCAGTTCGACTTTGGCCAATTTTGCTGCCTTGGTTAAGCTCACGCCTTGCACGATCAGCGAGACCATAACGACGAAAAAGGCGATATTGAAATACATCTGCGCATTGGGCAGCCCCGCCATCAAAGGGAATACCGCCAAAATGATCGGCACAGCGCCACGCAATCCGACCCAACTTAGAAACCACTTCTCTCTGGGGCGAAACTTGCCAAACGGCAGCAAACTGAGCCACACCGCAATAGGACGAGCAAATACAATCATGCCGAACGCGAGCGCCAGTGCCGGCAGTGCGATGTCGAGCAAATCTTTCGGATTGACCAACAGACCAAGCACGACAAACATGATGATCTGGCTAAACCATGTCAGTCCATCCATGACATTCAAAATCGAGTGTTTTGAGCGCGTCGGCAAATTACCCAGCAGCAAACCAAACAGATAAATGGTGAGAATGCCGCTGCCGCCCAAGGTGTTCGACAATGCAAACAGCCCAACGCCAAGCCCTGAGACCAGAATCGGGTACATGCCTTCTGGTAATTGGATGCGATTGATGATTTGCAAAGACAACCAGCCGCCACCAAGCCCAAGGGCGATGCCGATACCAAACTGCATCACAAAACTCAGTGACACGAACCCAACGCTGAGCACCGCGGTTGGATCCGCCAGTACCGCAATCAAAGTAATGGTGAGAAACACCGCCATCGGATCGTTGGTGCCTGATTCAATCTCCAACGTCGCGCCCACCCGTTCATTGATGCTGCGCCCTTTAAGGAGTGAAAAGACCGCCGCGGCATCAGTGGAACCGACTATCGCGCCAAGCAGCAAGCCTTGTAGCAAAGTGAGATTGAAGAGCCAGGTGGCGAGCAAACCGGTGAGAAACGTGGTGCAAAATACGCCAAAGGTGGCCAAAGAAAATGCCGGCCAGAACGCCAAACGAAAGCTGCTGATACGTGTGCGTAGCCCACCATCGAGCAAGATGATCGCCAGCGCTAAGTTACTGACCAGATAGGTCGTGGAGTAGCTATCAAACTTGATGCCTCCCGGGCCGTCTTGCCCGGCCAGCATACCGACGCAGAGAAACAAAACGAGGATAGGTACACCGAGGCGCGAGGAGAGCTGGCTGAATAACACACTGATAACAAGAAGAAGCGTCCCAGTAAGAAACAGTCCATTGATCATATCTACCGTCAAGCTTTACCCCCTTAAATACAATTGGAGTCAATGAGTTATTCTACCCATAGTTTTCTCTTGGCAGTAGCGGGAAATGGTCAACCTATGCAAATTGTCGGTCAACATATCAACACTAGTTGAGCGGTTCCCTTCTCAAGACATTAGACCTTTGGCTAACTTAACAAGTTATTAACATCACAAATTTATCAGTAAACCTCGCTAAGCGCCCATTTTAGGGCCCTTTTTATCCTTATCGCCCCGACTAAAGTTGAAAGGTTTTTCGCCCATTGCCTTGCTAATGTACATGGTGAAACATTTTTTTAACAAGCACTGACCTCACTAGCAGGTAAACCGAACACCCCATTTAACTAGCGAAATCGTAAGGAGGCGGCAATGGCATTCGAAAGTCAGGAAAGAGCCAAAGCCTACTGGGATAAAAACGTAAAACTGATGATCACCTTAATGGTCATCTGGTTTGTCGTATCTTTTGGCTGCGGCATATTATTTGTCGACGTACTGAATGAAATTCAAATCGGTGGATACAAACTCGGCTTCTGGTTTGCCCAGCAAGGCTCCATCTATACGTTTCTTGGCATTATTTTCTACTACGCGTGGAAGATGCGCCAACTGGACCGTGAATTCGGCGTGGATGAGTAAGGAGTCACTCAGATGGATTTGAAAACAATCACGTACCTTGTTGTGGGTGCCACTTTCATTCTCTATATCGGGATTGCGATTTGGGCACGCGCTGGGTCAACCAAAGAGTTTTATGTCGCAGGCGGCGGGGTTAACCCGATTGCCAATGGTATGGCGACGGCAGCGGACTGGATGTCAGCGGCGTCGTTTATCTCGATGGCGGGTCTGATTGCCTTTATGGGCTACGGCGGCTCCGTCTTCTTAATGGGTTGGACTGGCGGCTACGTGCTTCTCGCGCTGCTGCTTGCCCCTTATCTACGTAAGTTTGGTAAGTTCACCGTACCTGAGTTTGTCGGTGAGCGTTTCTACTCCAACACCGCGCGCGTGGTAGCGGTTGTCTGTCTTATCATCGCATCGGTGACCTACGTTATCGGTCAGATGAAAGGCGTGGGCGTGGCGTTTGGTCGCTTCTTGGAAGTGGACTACTCGACTGGCCTGTTGATCGGTATGTGTATCGTATTTGTCTACGCGGTAATGGGCGGCATGAAAGGCATCACCTACACGCAGATTGCTCAGTATTGCGTCCTCATTCTTGCTTACACTATTCCTGCAATCTTTATCTCTCTGCAACTGACCGGGCACCCTCTGCCACAAATAGGCCTGGGCAGTACCCTCTCCGGGACGGATGTCTATCTGCTCGACCGGCTCGATCAAGTGGTGACCGAACTCGGCTTTACCGAGTACACCACCCAAGTGCGGGGCGATACCCTCAACATGTTCGTCTACACCATGTCACTGATGATTGGTACGGCAGGTCTTCCGCACGTTATCATCCGTTTCTTCACGGTGCCAAAAGTGCGTGATGCGCGTACCTCTGCCGGTTGGGCATTGGTGTTTATCGCGATTCTTTACACCACAGCGCCAGCCGTATCGGCGATGGCTCGCTTGAACCTGATGGACACAGTGAACCCAGCGCCAGGCCAACATCTGGCTTATGATGAGCGTCCTGACTGGTTTAAGAACTGGGAAAAAACCGGCCTACTTGGCTTTGATGACAAAAACAACGACGGTTTGATTCAATACACATCGAGCGCTGCCACTAACGAACTGAAGGTGGACAACGACATCATGGTATTGGCTAACCCTGAGATTGCGAAACTGCCTAACTGGGTGATTGCATTAGTCGCCGCCGGTGGCCTAGCGGCAGCACTGTCGACCGCCGCGGGCTTGCTATTGGCGATCTCCTCCGCCATCTCCCATGACTTGATCAAAGGGGTCATCAACCCGAACATCTCCGAGAAGAAAGAGCTGATGGCGAGCCGGATATCCATGGCCGTCGCCATTGCAGTGGCGGGCTATCTTGGTCTCAATCCTCCCGGCTTTGCCGCAGGTACGGTAGCCTTGGCCTTTGGTCTTGCCGCCTCGTCGATCTTCCCAGCATTGATGATGGGTATCTTCAGCAAAAACATCAACAAAGAGGGCGCGATTGCAGGCATGATCGCCGGTATCACCATCACGCTGTTCTACGTATTCCAGCACAAGGGTATCTTGTTTATCTCTGACTGGACTTACCTAGAGAGCTGGGGCAGCAACTGGTTCCTAGGCATTGAGCCTAACGCCTTTGGTGCCATCGGTGCTGTCGTCAACTTCATCGTCGCGTTCGCGGTATCAAAAGTGACCGCAGAAACGCCACAAGAAGTGAAAGATTTGGTCGAGCACGTTCGTGTTCCAGCCGGTGCTGGCGAAGCGGTTGACCATTAATCCTTAACCTCTACCACAAAAGCCCCGTTTGGGGCTTTTTTATTCTTCAAATTGGGTTAACTTACTGTTGTAAAGAAAAACTTGGAGCTGTTGCAAGGAAGCCAAGATGTTCAAAAATAAACACTTTATCATTGCTCTATTGATTGCCCCGATTCTCTCCATCATCGCCTATTTCGGTACCGATTTGGCCGTGAGTGAAAAGCCACACGCCGCCAAAGAGGGCCAAGCGTATAAGTTGGTCAGCAAATCCAACTGCCGCTATACCAGTGGTCTGTGTGACATGGAAAATGGCGAGTTCAAAATTAAGTTTCGCTCTGAAAAGTTGACCGAAGAGACGTTAGAACTCTCAATGAGTTCGCTGCACCCATTGCAAGGGGTCAAACTGTCGCTAGTGAATGACATCGACACCACCACGACCCCCGTCGACATGCAACGCGCCGACAGTGAGGGCAAACAGTGGTTCATCACCCTACCCAGCCCCGCCTCCCAAGAGAGCTGGCTTCGCGTCGCGGCGCAATCCGATGGCACCCTCTACTACGGTGATACCCAAACGGCGTTTGTGACCTATGAGACCTTGTTTACTGGCAATGAATGATGGGCCGCAAAGGAACCATGAACGAAAAGGGAAAGCGATGTTCGCTTTCCCTTTTCGTTTACACCTATGAATTTTCCGTCAGGCTAAAGCCCATTCAGCATAGCTCTCAATTTCAACGGTTTGACCGGCTTGGCGATAAACGCAAATCCGCTCGACTCGATGCCTTGCATCATCTCTTGGGTGCGATCGGCGCTGATGATCACCCCTTTAAATCGCGCGCCCAGTCGCAAGCGACATTGCTGCAACACTTCTAAACCCGTTCGGCCGTGATCGAGGCGGTAATCAGACAAAATCACATCCGGCTGCCACTGCTCGTCCATCGCCGCCAACGCGCTGACCAGATCGGTGGCGCTGCGCACCTCACATCCCCAGCGGCCAAGCAGTGTCTCCATCCCGACCAAAATATCCGTTTCGTTATCGACACACAGCACGCGCAAGTGGCTGAGATCGCCGACACTCGGCGCCGCGGCAGGCACAGGGGCTGGGCTGGCATGCACCGCGCGCGGCAGACGAATCGAAAACACGCTGCCACGCCCAGGCCATGAGCGCATCCCTATTTCATGATTGAGTACATGCGCGATACCTTTGGAAATGGCGAGCCCCAGACCCAACCCTTGATCGCGTAGCCCTTGGCCATCTTGGGCATGGCTGCCACGATTAAACTCTTCAAAGATCTCTTGCTGCTTGTCTTCATCAATCCCCACGCCGTTATCCCATACCTCAATGCGTGCCTCACCTTGGATGCGGCGCACGCCGAGCACTACCTTGCCTTGTGGGTTGTAACGAAACGCATTGGTGAGGAAGTTTTGCACCACGCGGCGCAGCAGTTTAGGGTCTGACTCAACCACCAAGTCACTCGGCATCATGCGAAAGTCGATACCTTGCTTTTTCGCCAGAGCGCTAAACTCGGCATTGAGGTTGGAGAGCACATCATTGAGCGCAAAGGGGTGAATGTGAACCTCCAGCTTGCCAGACTCCAAACGCGAAATATCGAGCAGATCGCCAATCAAATCTTCTGCCGCGCCAAGGGCACTTTCGATATGGTGAGCAAGACGCTGCGCCTCTGACTCTTTCCCCTCCTCCATAGCAGTCGAAGAAGAAATAGAGACCGAGTCAGCTTTCGTCACTTCAGATAAAGAGGAGGCAAACAAGCGCGCGGCATTGAGCGGCTGCATCAAATCGTGGCTCACCGCGGCCAGAAAGCGTGATTTGGACTGCGATTCGCGCTCGGAACGCTGGGTCGCACTGACCAACTTTTTGTTGAGTTTTTCCAGCTCAAAGGTGCGCTCTCGAACGCGCTCTTCTAGGGTTTCATTGGCGTCGATCAGCGCCTGCTCGGCGTCGCGGAACACGGTAATGTCGGTAAAACTCATCACAAAGCCGCCGCCGGGCATCGGGTTGCCTTGCACCTCAATCACGCGCCCATCGGGCCTGACACGTGAAGAGGTATGACGCGTGCCTTGTTCTAAGTGATACACCCGCCTGCGAACGTGATCTTCTGGGTCACCGGGGCCACACAGCCCCTGCTCGGCGTTGTGGCGAATCACATCGGCGATCGGCCTGCCCACTTGAATCAAGCCGGGCGGAAACTCAAATAACTCAAGATACCGCTGATTCCACGCCACCAAACGCAATTGCTTGTCCACCACGGCAATGCCTTGACCAATATGTTCAATCGCCCCTTGCAGCAAGCCGCGACTAAAGTCATACAGCTCGGAGGCCTCATCGACAATGGTCGCCACCTCTTCAAGCTGCATGTTGCGCCCTTGCAGCGCAGAGGTGAGCACCAGCTTCGCCGACGAGGCACCAAACACGCCGGCCAACACGCGCTCAGTATGGCGAATCAAGGTCGAGGGCGCTTGCTGATTAGGCATCAGTGTCTCGCGTTGCTGCTGCCAATATTGACGAAACGCGCTGCGCACCCGCTGCCTGCCGACAAAGCGTGAGGCGAGCATTTCCAACTCACCGACCGTCACTCGGCTCTGGTAAAGGCTCATGTTCTCGCTCTCTGGCAGCGGCGTACCGATAAACGAGGCCGACTGTAACCGCTCGCTAAGGCTCGAGCGCGTGACACTCGACACCAGCAAATAGAAGAACAGGTTAGCGCTGATGCTCAGCAGCATCCCCCAATCAGAGCGCGCAATGCCCAGTGATGCCAATCCTTCTGGCGGCGTGATGATCCACAACAGGAAGTTGCTTTGTGCATCCCCCGCTAAGATGCCGGTTTGGCTCATCAAGGTGATCAGCCATAAGGTAAAACCAAAACCTAGCCCGACATACACACCTTTGCGATTGCCTTGACGCCAGTACATGCCGCCAATCAGCGCCGGGGCAAACTGGGTGATCGCCGCAAACGAGAGAAAACCGATCGCAGAGAGCGAATGAATGCTGCCCAGCGCCTGATAAAAGCCCCAAGCGCCAAGCAGTAGCAGCAAAATCAAGCCGCGACGAATGATCAACAGCAAGCCAGAGAAGTGACGATGGTTACGATGCGAGAGGCGCATACGGCGCAGCAGTAATGGCATCACCATATCATTCGACACCATGATCGCCAGCGCGATGGTCGAGACAATCACCATGCCACTGGCCGCCGAGGTGCCGCCTAAAAACGCCAGCAGAGCGAAATCTTGCGCGCCCACCGCCATAGGCAAGCTGATCACATAGGTATCTGGGCTTTCGCCGCTTAAGATGCCTTGGCCGACCCACGCAATCGGCAGGACAAACAGCCCCATTAATACCAGATAAAGCGGGAAGAGCCAGCGCGCGGTATGCAAATCTTGCGCGCGTTCGTTCTCCACCACCATGGTATGAAACTGACGCGGCAAACAGACGATCGCCATCATGGTCAGGGCGGTGTGGATCAGCAACGTCGGGATATTGGGGGATTGATAAGTCTCGGCGGCAATCGCCATCAGCTGAATGTCACTGCGGCTAAAGGCGAGATAGAGAATAAAACAGCCGACCACCAAAAACGCCACCAGCTTGACCAGCGACTCAAACGCAATCGCCATCATCATGCCGCGGTGGTGCTCGGTATTATCAATATGACGCGTACCAAACAGCATGGTAAACACCGCCAGCGCCCCGACCACAAACCATGACACATCAAAACCAAAGCGGGCGAAATCCTCACTCACGCTCGGCGCGATGATCTCTAGCCCCATGGTAATGCCACGCAGTTGCAGCGCGATGTAGGGCAAAATACCAATCACAGCAATAAAGGTGATCGCCACTGCCAGCCCTTGAGATTTACCATAACGAGCCGCGATAAAGTCGGCGATGGAAGTAATATGCTCACGCTTGGCGGTGATCACCAAGCGAGCGAGGACGCGCCAACCGAGGGTAAAGACCAGAATCGGCGCCACATAGATAGGCAGAAAGGACCAAGGATTGCTGCTCGCCTGACCGACGGTGCCATAAAACGTCCATGAGGTGCAGTAGACCGCAATCGAAAGGCTGTAGACCCAAGGCCGCCAGCGCGACAACCACTTGACGCGATTATCGCCATACCATGCGATCAAAAAAAGCAGCCCAAGATAGAGAAGCGAAACCGCGATCACCAACCAACCTTGCATTCGATATCCTTATCGTCGTTTATCGGTACTCCCCATCGCCGCGCCAGTGAGGTGAGCGATAAGGGTTAACTTATTAAACGAATTTGCTGGCGGCAACTCAATCGACTTGAGTAAATTCTGTGCTTTACGCGCCGCTTTCCGTGGCTTTTTCTCCCTCTTGCGGCTCTGCTTCCTTGGCGGCTTGCGCTTCATTGACAAATTGCTCAGAGGTCACGGGATTCTCTTGTGGCGCCACTTTAATAAATAGCGACACAGCGCCCATCAAGGCCATCGCCCAGAAGACGTTTGCGCCCCAGTGCTCAAAACCCCAGCCGCTTAAGGTCGTCATCAAAGCAATCACAGCGCCAAGCGGAATGGCATTGTACAAGGCTTGCAGCGCCACCATTTTTCGTTGCTCGGAGTGTTGGATGTACTGAATCGCGGCAATGTGCGCCACCGCAAAGGTCACGCCGTGCAGCAGTTGAATCAGCACCAAAGCGAGCAGTAGCGTCGTCGATGCCGTCATGCCCCAACGCACCATCACCCCAATTGAGGCGAGCGCAAACATAGCGCGCAGTGACCAACCAGAAAACAGTCGCTTGCTCAGGGCAAACACCGCCACTTCCGCCACCACCCCTAAGCTCCACAAATAGCCGATGATGTCTTCGGAGTACCCCGCCGCTTTCCAATGAATCGCACTAAAGCTGTAGTACGCCGCATGACTGCCCTGAATCAGCGCCACCAGCAGGAGAAACTTCACCACTGGACCTTCACGCAGCAGCTCCATCAATTTCGGTCTCACGCCAGCACTGACATCACTGGTCACCGGCATAGGCTGGATGCGCCTTAAACTCATTAGCCAAGCCGCCAACATGCCCGCCATCGCCGTCAACACAATCATGTCGCTGCCAAAATGGGCAACCATAAACCCGACCACGGTCGAGCCGGCAATAAAGGCAATCGACCCCCACAAGCGCGTGCGACCATAATCGAGCTTATTGAGTCGCGCGTAGTAGTTGGCCATCGCATCAGAGAGCGGCACAATCGGCCCGCAGCAAAGGTTAAACTGCACCGTCGCCAGCGCCATTAACCAAAAACTTCCGCCGGTAAAAAAGTGGAAACCAACAAACAGCAGCCCCGCCAAACTGAACCAACGCAGCGCCGGCATCAAGTGCTCTACCTTATGAATGCGCGGCGTTAACACCAAGTTCGCCACGCAGCGCGTCGCAAAGCCAATCCCGACCAAGACACCAATGTCGGTCGGCGTCACTCCTTGGTTTTCAAACCACAGCGCCCAAAACGGCAAATAGACGCCATAAGCAAAAAAGAACCCCGCAAAATATTGTGAGATCCAACCATAGGGAGAAGGAGTGAACATGCAAACCTCAGTCAGGATAAGGGAGTAGACAACGGCGGCATTATGACCGCGTTTGCATGGAATAAAAAGGGAAGAAGTGCCTAGAGGTTAGTTCCTAGTTCCTAGAAGACAGTGCCTAGAAGGCAGTGCCTAGTTCCTAGAAGTGGGTTGCTAGAAGCACGAGCCGACTTCCTAGAATCAGACCTCTAGGAACTAGGCACTAGAAACTAGGCACTCCCCCCCTATAAGACCAAAGTCGTCTGGCATTTATACGCTGATCGCGCACACTTTATTTATTCACCTACCCCGAACTGTAGAGCGAGAGTGTAGAGCCGCTATGCCTGATAAATTCAATATGCAGTCACCGCCGTTTGATAGGCTGAGTGAAGCGCAGCAAACCGAGTTGCGCTCGGCGCTGGATGTCGCCTATTTCCGCACTAAGGAGAGCTTGATTAAGCCCGGCGCGCGTGTGGATCATCTGCATATTTTGATCAAAGGCGCGGTGGAAGAGCGCTCGCAGGATGGCAACGAAATTTTTGCTCACTACGCCAATGATGACTTGTTTGATGTGCGCGGCCTGTTTGATGGCCAATCTAAGCACCATTACGTGGCGCTAGAAGATACCCTCGCTTACCTACTGCCCAAAGCGACCTTTATGGCGCTCTACAACGAGAATGGCCAGTTTGCCGCCTATTTTGATACCAATCTGGCGCGCCGTCAGGAATTGATTGAAGCCGCGCAGCAGCAGCAAAACCTAGCCGAGTTCATTCTGACCAAAGTCGATAAAGCCATCTATCATCCACCGATGGTGATTGCCCCCAATATGCCGCTCAATGAAGTGACCCGCACACTCAAAGAGAACGCTATTGATGCCGCTCTGGTACGATTAGAAGAGGATGACCCAAGGCTTGCCGACCATCCTCATGAGCTGCCCTTTGGCATTGTCACGCGCACCAATATGCTCCATGCGGTCATGTTGGATGACCACCCACTCGACACCCCAGTGGGCGAGATCGCAACATTTCCTGTCATCCATGTCGACGATGGCGAGTTTCTGTTTAATGCGATGATCAAAATGACGCGTCAACGCATGAAGCGCGTGATGGTCGCCGATGGCAAAGAAGCGGTCGGCATGCTGGATATGACGCAAATCCTCAGCGCCTTTTCCACTCACTCACATGTGTTGAGTTTGAGCATTGCCAGAGCGAGCAGTGTCGAAGAGCTCGCGCTCGCGTCGAACCGCCAGCGCCACTTGGTCGAGAGCCTGCTTGGCAATGGTATTCGCACCCGCTTTATCATGGAGCTGATTTCTGCCGTTAATGAACAAATTATCGAGAAAGCCTTTGAACTGATTGTTCCTCCCGCCCTTCACGATCACTGCTGTTTGATCGTTTTAGGCTCAGAAGGGCGTGGGGAGCAGATCTTAAAAACCGACCAAGACAACGCGCTGATTCTCGCCCCCGATCTGGAATGGCCGCAGTGTGAAGCCGTCATGCAGCAGCTGACCCATACTTTGCAGCAGCTGGGTTATCCGCTCTGCCCAGGCAATGTGATGGTCAACAATCCGCAGTGGGTCAGAAGCCAGACGCAATGGAGCGCCACCTTGAGCCGCTGGGCCAAAGCGAGCAGCGCCGATCAGATTATGAACTTGGCAATTTTCAGTGACGCACATGCAGTGGCGGGCAATCTCGCGCTCCTCGACCCCATCATGGAACACCTTCATCGATTGATGCTCAACAACATGTTGGCGCTGCAGGACTTTTGTCGTCCGGCGCTGCAATTCTCTCTGCCACTGACGCTGCTTGGCAACGTCAAAACCGACAAAAAGGGAGTCGATCTGAAAAGTGGCGGCATCTTCCCCATCGTGCATGGTATTCGTACCTTGGCGCTGGAATACGGCATTGAGGAGCACAACACCTTTGAACGCATCGAAAGTCTTGCGCGCAAAAAAATCCTCGAGCCTGATACCGCTGACAACCTCAGTGAAGCGCTGAAACTGTTTTTTAAACTGCGCCTTCATCAGCAGCTTGGTAACCAACACACCCACAACCGAATTGACCTCAAACAGCTCGATCGCACCGAGCGCGATCTGCTGCGCCACAGTTTGCACGTGGTGAAGAAATTTAAGCAGTTTCTCAGCTATCACTACCAGATCCGAGATTGAGGCCATCCATGAACCTATTGATGCGTCGTTACTGGTACTACAAACTCAAAGGCAGCCCCTACCAATCGTTATTTGGCGCGTTGCAAAAAGGGGAGTACGTGTCACTCGATTGTGAAACCACCAGCCTCGACCCCAACCGCGCCGAGCTGGTCACGATTGCGGCGACCAAAATCATCGACAATCGCATCCTCACCAGTGCGCCCTTTGAAGTGCGCCTACGCGCGCCGCAATCGCTCGACTCGGGCTCAGTGAAAATTCACCACATTCGCCACCAAGACTTGCTCGATGGCATCGATGAAAAACGCGCTCTGATCAAACTGCTTGATTTTATCGGCAATCGGCCTTTGGTCGGCTATCACATCCGTTACGATAAGAAAATCCTCGACTTAGCGTGTCGCAAGCAGTTGGGGTTTCCTCTGCCCAACCCACTCATCGAAGTGAGCCAGATCTACCACGACAAGCTGGAAAAACACCTGCCTAACGCCTATTTCGATTTGAGCCTCGATGCCATCTGCAAACATCTCGACCTGCCGCTGCAAAGCCGCCATGACGCGCTGCAAGACGCCATCGCCGCGGCGATGGTGTTTGTGCGTTTAACCCACGGCGACTTACCGAGCCTCAACTTGCCCTACGTCTCACGCTGAACGTACGCAAGGAGAACGAACACAAGGAGAGTGCGCGAGATCGCAAAGTTCGCCATTACGCCGACCACGGCCACCGATATCTCGCCCATTCATCCTAAAGTCTAATTGTCGAATCGAGGGCGGTGGCCGAAAGTGAACAGTAATTCAAACGCTCACCGTTTAAAACGACAACAAACAGGACACCTTTGCTTGGCAAGCCCAAGCAGAGCATAAGGAGATTAGCCATGAGTGAAGCCCACGTGTATCCAGTCAAAGAGAACATCAAAGCCACGACCCACGCGGACAATGACACCTACCTTGCCATGTACCAACAATCGGTCACGGACCCAACCGCGTTTTGGAGCGAGCACGGCAAAGTGGTGGATTGGATCAAACCCTTCACTAAAGTCAAAAGCACCTCGTTCGATACCGGCCACGTCGATATTCGCTGGTTTGAAGATGGCACACTGAACGTCTCCGCCAACTGTATTGACCGCCACCTGGCTGAGCGCGGCGATGACGTCGCCATCATCTGGGAAGGGGACGACCCGGCAGACGACAAAACGCTCACGTTTAACGAGTTGCACAAAGAGGTGTGCCGTTTCTCTAACGCGCTGAAAGAGCAAGGCGTACACAAAGGCGATGTGGTCTGTCTGTACATGCCGATGGTACCAGAAGCGGCGATCGCCATGCTCGCCTGTACCCGCATTGGCGCGGTGCACACCGTCGTGTTTGGCGGCTTTTCACCTGAAGCGCTCTCTGGCCGTATTATTGACTCCGACGCCAAAGTGGTGATCACCGCCGATGAAGGCGTGCGCGGCGGTCGTGCGGTGCCTTTGAAGAAAAACGTCGATGAAGCGCTCACCAACCCCGAAGTGAAAACGATTGAAAAAGTCGTGGTGCTCAAACGTACAGGCGGCGACATTGATTGGCACGATCACCGCGATGTGTGGTGGCACAAAGCCACAGCCGCAGCCTCTGATCACTGCCCACCGGAAGAGATGAAAGCCGAAGATCCGCTGTTTATTCTCTACACCTCAGGCTCAACGGGCAAACCCAAAGGCGTGCTGCACACCACCGGCGGCTACCTGGTCTACGCCACCATGACATTCAAATATGTATTCGACTATCAACCGGGCGAAACCTTCTGGTGTACCGCCGATGTGGGTTGGATTACCGGTCACACCTATCTGATTTATGGCCCGCTCGCCAATGGCGCCAAAACCATTTTGTTTGAGGGTGTGCCGAACTATCCCAACACCAGTCGCATGAGCGAAGTGGTCGACAAGCATCAAGTCAACATTCTCTACACCGCGCCCACCGCGATTCGCGCTTTGATGGCGAAAGGCAATGAAGCCATCGAAGGCACCTCACGCGACAGCTTACGCATCATGGGCTCGGTCGGTGAACCCATCAACCCAGAAGCGTGGGAGTGGTACTACAAAACCATCGGTAATGAGCAATCTCCGATTGTGGATACCTGGTGGCAAACCGAAACCGGCGGCATTTTGATCACGCCGCTACCGGGCGCAACGGACCTCAAACCCGGCTCGGCGACCCGTCCTTTCTTTGGCGTTCAACCTGCGCTGGTCGATAACATGGGCAACGTAATTGAAGAACAAGCCGCTGAGGGCAACTTGGTGATCCTCGACTCTTGGCCAGGGCAGATGCGCACCGTGTATGGCGATCACGAGCGTTTTGAGCAAACCTATTTCTCCACCTTCAAAGGCATGTACTTTACCGGCGACGGCGCCCGTCGTGATGAAGATGGCTACTACTGGATCACCGGCCGTGTCGATGACGTGCTCAATGTCTCCGGTCACCGCATGGGTACTGCTGAGATTGAATCGGCGCTCGTTGCGCACGAAAAAATTGCCGAAGCAGCGATTGTTGGCATTCCGCACGACATTAAAGGCCAAGCCATCTACGCTTACGTGACGCTCATCGACGGCGAGTTCCCTTCTGCCGAGCTGCACAAAGAGGTCAAAGATTGGGTAAGAAAAGAGATAGGCCCAATTGCCACCCCAGATGTACTACACTGGACCGATTCGCTACCGAAAACCCGCTCGGGCAAAATCATGCGCCGCATCCTGCGCAAGATTGCCACTGGAGACACCAGCAACCTCGGCGACACCTCCACCTTGGCCGACCCAAGTGTGGTCGACAAGCTCATCAAAGAGAAAGCAGAGTTGGTTTAAGTGCCTAGTTCCTAGAGGCGAGTTCCTAGAGGGGACCACTCCAACACTCTCGCCACTCTAGGAACTAGGAACTAGGAACTAAAATTACCCGCCGCGCTTACAATAAGCGCGGCGTTTTTACATCCTCACTTTCACTCTTATCCCACTCTTATTCGTGCGCGAGAAGGCATCAAGCCTAGATCCTCGTCCCACTTCCTGACTCCCCTACAGGTGATTAGACCAGTAAATTGCTGCTAAATGCGCTGAATTAGCTATAATCTTGGTCAATTTCAAAGATTCGGCTCCGTTTGCATTAAAAATGACATGCCCTATCCTTGATAATGTGGGAATATTTGAGTTCATCTCAATAACTAGGAAGATAGCGACACAATGACAGCAAAATCACGCATTCTTGTCCTAAATGGTCCAAATCTCAACCTGCTTGGGCTAAGAGAGCCTGCCCACTACGGCTCTCACACCTTAGCGGACATTGTCGACAGCTTGATGGAACAAGCCCAGCAAGCGGATGTCGAACTGGAGCATTTGCAGTCAAACCGAGAGTATGAACTGATTGAAAAAATCCACGCGTCGCTCAACGAGGTGGACTTTATCATCATCAATCCAGCGGCCTTTACTCATACGAGTGTCGCGCTGCGCGATGCGCTGCTCGGCGTCGCGATTCCCTTTATTGAAGTGCACTTATCCAATGTGCACGCACGCGAGCCCTTCCGTCATCACTCTTACCTGTCTGATAAAGCAGTAGGTGTGATTTGTGGTTTAGGTGCACAAGGTTACCAATTTGCGTTGATGGCAGCGATAGACAAGCTCAAGTCAGCGTAACAAGACAACACGCGGCGGACAGATGGACGCCGATACTCACTACTCTGCAGCGCCTTTAGGCGCTGTCTTATTCACAAGATAAAAGAGAAAGACACAATGGATATCCGTAAAATTAAGAAGCTTATCGAATTAGTTGAAGAGTCTGGCATTGCTGAGCTAGAGATCTCTGAAGGTGAAGAGTCGGTACGCATCAGTCGTCACGGCGTTGCAGCGCCTGCGCAGCCTGCTCCTATCCAATACGCAGCCGCGCCAGCACCGGTTGCGGCGCCTGCGCCAGCCGCTGCCCCTGCTCCTGCAGCTCAAGAGTCTGCACCAGCAGCAGTGTCTGGTCACCAGGTTCTTTCTCCAATGGTTGGTACTTTCTACCGTTCACCAAGCCCAGATGCGAAAGCGTTTGTTGAAGTCGGTCAGAAAGTGAATGCCGGCGACACGCTATGTATCGTTGAAGCGATGAAAATGATGAACCAAATCGAAGCCGATAAATCTGGCGTCGTGACTGCCATCCTTGCTGAAGACGGCCAACCGGTAGAATTCGATCAACCGCTTGTTGTTATCGAATAATAGAGGCCCTCTGTTATGTTAGATAAAGTAGTCATCGCGAACCGAGGTGAAATTGCACTTCGTATCCTTCGCGCTTGTAAAGAGCTCGGTATCAAGACGGTAGCCGTCCACTCAACGGCTGACCGCGATCTTAAACACGTCCTGCTGGCAGACGAGACCGTCTGTATCGGCCCTGCACGTGGTATCGACAGTTACCTCAATATTCCTCGTATTATTTCTGCGGCAGAAGTGACCGGTGCGGTCGCTATCCACCCAGGTTACGGCTTCTTGTCGGAAAACGCAGACTTCGCTGAGCAAGTTGAGCGCAGCGGCTTCATCTTTGTCGGTCCAAAAGCTGAGACCATTCGCATGATGGGCGACAAAGTGTCAGCCATCACCGCAATGAAGAAAGCGGGCGTACCTTGTGTACCTGGCTCAGATGGCCCGCTCGACAACGACGAAGACAAAAACAAAGCCCACGCCAAACGCATCGGCTACCCAGTGATCATCAAAGCCTCTGGCGGCGGCGGCGGTCGTGGTATGCGTGTGGTCCGTGCTGAAAAAGACTTGGTGCAAGCCATTGCCATGACGCGCGCAGAAGCGAAAGCGGCCTTCAACAATGACATGGTCTACATGGAGAAATTCCTTGAAAACCCGCGTCACGTTGAAGTCCAGGTCATCGCAGACGGTCAAGGCGGCGCTATCCACCTTGGTGAACGTGACTGTTCTATGCAGCGTCGTCACCAAAAAGTGGTTGAAGAAGCACCGGCACCGGGCATCACGGCTGAAATGCGCAAGTACATCGGTGAGCGTTGTACCCGTGCGTGTATCGAGATCGGTTACCGCGGCGCAGGCACGTTCGAGTTCTTGTACGAAAACGGCGAGTTCTACTTCATCGAGATGAACACCCGTATTCAGGTTGAGCACCCAGTCACTGAAATGGTCACTGGCATCGACCTAATCAAAGAGCAGCTGCGTGTTGCTGCAGGTCAACCTCTGTCGTTCACGCAAGATGACATCAAAATCCGCGGCCACGCGATTGAGTGTCGTATCAACGCCGAAGACCCAGAGCGCTTCCTACCTTCACCGGGTAAAATTGAACGCTTCCACGCCCCTGGTGGCATGGGCGTACGTTGGGAATCGCACATCTACTCTGGTTACACAGTGCCACCGCACTATGACTCGATGATCGGCAAACTGATCACTTACGGTGAGAACCGTGATGTCGCGATCGCACGCATGAAGAATGCACTCGGCGAACTGATCGTCGAAGGCATCAAAACCAACGTGCCACTGCAAGAGATGATCATGAATGATGAGAACTTCCAACACGGCGGTGCCAACATTCATTACCTAGAGAAGAAACTTGGTCTAGACCACTAACTCTCTGAGTTATAACGCTCTCTCCTAACGCCCAGCCACCGCTGGGCGTTTTTATTCTTCACAGTCCCGTCTAGGAACTAACAACTAGGAACTAGCAACTCCCCCCTCTCGCTCAATTCTGCTACACTCTGCGCCAATTTCCTTTTTATCGAGCAGAGTCAGACCATGCCTTGGATTCAAATCAAACTCAACGCGACCAACGAAAACGCTGAACCGATCGGCGACATGTTAATGGAAGAGACCGGCGCCCTATCGGTCACCTTTTTAGACGCGCACGATACGCCGGTCTTCGAGCCGCTGCCGGGTGAAACGCGTTTGTGGGGCGACACCGACATCCTTGCACTCTACGATGCCGAAGCGGACACCGATTTTGTGCTGGCGCAAATGACGCAAAGCGGCCTGCTTCCTCAAGGGTTTGCGTACAAAGTGGAACAGCTTGAAGACAAGGATTGGGAACGTGAATGGATGGACAACTTCCACCCAATGAAGTTTGGTGAGCGTCTGTGGATTTGCCCAAGCTGGCGAGATGTCCCAGAGCCAGACGCAATCAATGTGATGCTGGACCCTGGCCTCGCATTCGGTACCGGTACTCACCCCACCACGGCGCTCTGCCTCGAGTGGCTAGAGAGTCTCGATCTATCGGGCAAAACCGTGATCGACTTTGGTTGTGGTTCGGGCATTTTGGCGATCGCGGCGATCAAACTGGGCGCAGAGCGCGTCATCGGCATCGATATCGATCCGCAAGCTCTGCTCGCCTCAAAAGACAACGCAGAGCGTAACGGTGTGGCCGACAAACTCGATGTCTTCCTTCCTCAAGATCAACCAGAAGGTCTGGTTGCTGATGTCGTAGTGGCGAACATTTTGGCCGGTCCACTGCGTGAGCTTTCTGCCATCATCAAGTCTTTAGTTAAGCCAAATGGCGAGCTCGCGATGTCTGGCGTCCTCGACACCCAAGCGGAAGATGTGGCCGACTATTACCGTGATGAGTTTCACATTGATCCTATCAAAGAGCAGAGTGAGTGGTGCCGCATAGCAGGTCGCAAGCAAGGCTAGATAAGACTTTCAAGGCTAATTGACTGAATTTCATACAATTTAACAAAACAAATTGTCAATGCTCAAATATTAGTCTTTTCACGGCGTAAAAAAATGCGTAAAATGCGCGCCCTTGCTGGGGACTATTCATCGAACAAAAGCTGTGAAGACGTTTTGAAAATCGGACACTACCAACTTAAGAACAATCTCATCGTCGCGCCTATGGCGGGTGTCACGGATAGACCGTTCCGTGAGTTGTGTCTTCGATATGGGGCAGGCATGGCCGTCAGTGAAATGATGTCGTCCAATCCGAAACTCTGGAAAACGTCCAAATCTAAGCAACGCATGGTGCATGAAGGCGAATCGGGCATTCGCTCTGTGCAGATTGCGGGTGCCGATCCACAGTTGATGGCCGACGCGGCGCAATTTAGCGTTGAGAACGGTGCGCAAATCATCGACATCAACATGGGTTGCCCAGCAAAAAAAGTGAACAAAAAGCTCGCGGGTTCTGCGCTGCTCAAGTTTCCAGACATCATCGAAGAGATTCTGAAAGCGGTGGTCAACGCAGTGGATGTCCCTGTGACACTCAAAACTCGCACAGGCTGGGATACAGACAACAAAAACTGTGTCCAGATTGCTCAATTAGCCGAAGACTGCGGCATTCAGGCCTTGGCGCTGCATGGCAGAACCAAAGCATGTATGTACAAAGGTGAGGCCGAATACGACAGCATTAAAGCGGTAAAAGAGGCCATCTCAATACCGGTTATCGCGAACGGTGATATCGATAGCCCAGAGAAAGCCAAACACGTACTGGAGTACACCGGTGCGGACGCCTTAATGATTGGACGCCCAGCCCAAGGTCGTCCGTGGATTTTCCAGGAAATCCAACACTATTTGGAAAACGGTACCACGATGCCTGAGCTTCCGGTTTCGGAAGTGAAAGACATCCTGCTCGGTCATGTAAACGCTCTCCATGAGTTTTATGGTGAGTATTTAGGTCCACGCATCGCGCGTAAGCACGTGGGTTGGTACCTAAAAGAGCATGAACAAGCAAGTGAGTTTCGCCGGACCTTCAACGCCATTGATGTAGCCGAGCTGCAACTTGAAGCGTTAGAAGGGTACTTTGATTTAGCCTAATTGGCGGTCGCTACGACGCAGCCATGCGGGTTTAACGTTGCATCATAATTAAGAGAAGAGCTAGACCGAATATGTTCGAACAAAATCTGACTTCAGAAGCATTAACAGTAACTACAGTAACCTCGCAAGACCAGATTACTCAAAAGCCTTTACGTGACTCTGTTAAAGCATCTCTTAAAAACTACTTGGCACAACTGAACGGCCAAGAAGTCACAGAACTCTACGAATTAGTTCTAGCTGAAGTAGAACAGCCACTACTAGACACCATCATGCAGTACACTCGCGGTAACCAAACGCGCGCAGCAACCATGATGGGTATCAACCGCGGTACTCTTCGCAAGAAACTTAAGAAATACGGCATGAACTAAACCTCAGTCCGTTTTTTCAAACGAATCTCAAAGGGCCTTTCGCAAGAAAGGCCCTTTTTCTTTGTCTGTTCTTTACCATCGTCAGGATGAGACCTGTCTCTCACTCCAACCAATCATTCCTTTCATCAATAGATAAATGCGATCTATCTCACTGCGCAAGTTAAATGTTACCGGTAACATTTAACAATAAGTTACCGGTAACATAACAATTACATCCGTACCTGGCCGACGTGATTGGCCAAGGTGGTTAACTTGGAAAACGTGAACATCAAAAAAAGGATACCCCTACTATGAAACCTCTCTCTCAAACCCTGCTGGCGGTCACCATGACGGGACTCTTCTCTGCCTCTGCGTTGGCAGCGGACTTTACCTTGAAGATTCAATCGTCGGATCCCTCGGGTGATTTGAACTTCAAAGTACAGCAACGCTGGGCTGAGCGCGTTGAAACCATGTCTGGCGGTCGTATTGACATCGACCTTCTTCCTGTCGGATCGGTCGTCAAACACACTGAAACCTTGGGTGCAATAAAGATGGGCATCCTAGATGGCCAAGTGACGGCGACCGGCTACTTCTCTGGTAAAGATCCGGCGTTTGGCTTGATTGGTAACATGGTGGGTGCGTGGTCCGATACGACTCAACTGCTTCAATACATGAATTATGGTGGCGGTAACGAGTTGATGACCGAGTTGTATGCGCCCTACGGCGTGAAATTTGTCGGCGCCTCGACCACGGGTGTGGAATCCTTCATCTCGAAAAAACCACTCAACGGCGTAGATGACCTGAAAGGATTGAAACTGCGCGCCCCTGAAGGTTTGGTGCAGCAGGTCTTCGCGGCAGCGGGGGCAACACCAGTGAACTTGCCGGGCTCTGAAGTCTTTACCGGCCTGAGCAAAGGCGTGATTGACGCGGCGGATTACACCGTGTTCTCCACCAACCAAAAAGCGGGCATGAATGACATCGCCCCTCACCCTGTCCAGCCGGGCTTTCACTCTTTACCGTTGATTGATATCTCTATCTCGCAGAAAAAATGGGACAAGATGCCAGCCGACCTACAAACCATCTTGCAAACCTCAGTGCGTGATTTCTCTTACGACATGACCACTCAGCTGAAAATTGCCGACCAAGCAGCAGTCAAAGAGGCGCAAGCCAATCCAGACATCACTATTCATAACTGGTCAGATGAAGAGCGTAAGAAGTTCCGCGAAATCGCCAAAACACAATGGAAAGTGTTCGCTGAGCGCTCACCTAACGCGCAGAAAGTGTACGACTCTGTGACCAGCTTCCTAGAAAACAACGGCTTACTATAACGTCTCACACCCCCATTGGGAGGGCGCACTTGCCCTCCCTTCACCTTGGAAAAGATTATGCCCGAGAAAATGCCTCACACGCCATCGGCGCCTGAGGAGCGTCCACGCAATCTGTTAGACGCGGCCATCATTAAATTGAGCCACCTCCTCAGCGGCCTGTTTATCGTCACCGTACTGATTTCCTTTTATGAAGTGGTGATGCGCTACGCCTTCGACGCCCCGACCACCTGGGTACATGAAACGGCGTCCTTTATCGGCGGCAGCTTGTTTGTGGTCGGCGGTATCTATGCCTTTGCGACCAACAAACACGTGCGCGTCGTGCTGATTTACGATGCGGTGTCAGCAAGAACGCGCCAATACCTGAATATTGTCCATCATATTGTGGGCCTCGCCTTTGCGGGCATGTTGGCGTACGCCGCCTATTCATTGGCCGAAGAGTCTTGGTTCACTCCTTGGGGCGAAATGCGTTTAGAAACCTCAGGTTCGGTGCTCAATGCCCCTTACCCTGCGCTACTGAAAGGGCTGATTTTTGTTGTGCTTTGCATACTGGTCGTCCAATTTATCCTTCACCTTATTCAAGACATTGCCGGACTCAAGCCGTCAAATAAGGAAGAGTAACCATGTTTGATTTATCTTCTATCGGAATCGCTTGGGGCAGTGTGCTGATGCTGGTGATGATGATCGCCTTGCTGCTCACGGGTATGCAGCTGGCCTTTGTCACGGGTTTTGTCGCGATCTTCTTTACTCTGTGCTGGTTTGGGCCCGATGCTTTGCCTCTCATCGCTAGCCGTACCTATAGCTTTACCTCGGGCTATGTGTTTCTCGCTGTGCCTATGTTTGTCTTAATGGCGGCGCTGCTCGACCGCTCGGGCATCGCCAAAGATCTGTTTGATGCCATGAAATCGCTCGGGCGTAAAGTGCGTGGCGGGGTGGCGGTCCAAACCTTGTTGGTTGCGGTATTGCTTGCCTCTATGTCCGGCGTGATTGGCGGCGAGACGGTACTGCTTGGCATCTTGGCCTTGCCACAAATGCTGCGCCTAGGCTATGACCGTAAGCTCGCTATCGGCACCACCTGTGCGGGCGGTGCATTGGGGACCATGCTGCCACCGAGTATCGTGTTGATCATCTACGGCATGACAGCCAGCGTCTCGATTGGCGATCTGTTTAAAGCGTCTTTCTTGCCGGCCTTTATCTTAGCGGGCTGCTACATCGCTTATGTATTGATTCGTTGTAAGCTCAACCCCGCCCTCGCCCCTATCCCCAGCGATAGCGGTGAAGAGGACGACGAACCACAAGTCAGCTACTTCAAAGCGCTATTCTTCCCACTGCTTTCTGTTGCCGTGGTACTGGGCAGCATTTACACCGGGGTTGCGTCAGTCACCGAAGCGTCTGCATTGGGTGTAGTGGGCATCATGCTATCGGCGCTTATCCGTGGTGAGATGAACTACACCATGCTCAAAGAGAGCGCGATCGCCACCATGCGTACCTGCGGTATGATCATGTGGATCGGCATCGGCGCCAGTGCACTGGTGGGCATTTACAACCTGATGGGCGGCATCGACTTTGTTGAAGAGGTCATTTTAAGCCTCAGCGGTGGCAGCGCGATCGGTACTTTGTTGATCATGATGGTGATTCTGCTCGTATTGGGGATGTTCCTCGACTGGGTTGGCGTTGCCTTACTGACCATGCCTATTTTCGTCCCAATTATTACCGGATTGGGTTTTGATCCGATTTGGTTTGGCGTGGTGTTCTGCTTAAACATGCAAGTGTCGTTTTTATCACCGCCGTTTGGCCCCGCTGCGTTTTACCTGAAATCCGTTGCGCCGCCAGACATTAGCCTTGGTGAGATTTTCACCTCGCTGCTGCCGTTCATTGCACTGCAAGTATTTGTGCTGAGCTTGGTGATCGTATTCCCTGAATTAGCCATGTGGTGGCGCTAGCCACCACCACAGACATTCGTCTTTTCTTTGTATTGATGCCCTAGCGGTTTTGTTAGGGCTAAGGATCGTATTGTCCAATGAAAGCAAAAAAAATCTTAGTGATGGGCGTCTCGGGCTGCGGCAAAAGCACCGTCGGTCAAGCGATTGCACGCGCCCTCTCCTTGCCCTTTTTCGACGGGGACGATTACCACCCTCCCGCGAATGTGAGCAAAATGCGCCAAGGCATTCCACTCGATGATGAAGACAGAGCCGACTGGCTCGCCACACTTAACCGCCTCTACCTTGAGCATGACGCGGCCGTTATTGCCTGTTCCGCTCTCAAGCCGGAATACCGTGAGCGACTGCGCCGCAACAATGAGCAATTATTGGTGGTGTATCTCAAAGGGGATTTTGACACCATTTGGTCACGCCACCAAAAACGGGCCAACCACTATTTTAATGGTGAAGCCATGCTGCGCAGCCAGTTTGAAGCGCTAACGGAACCCAGTGAAAACGAAGCCTTACACATCCCTATCGATGGCTCATTGGATGCTGTGGTCGCGCGCGCGCTTAGCGCCATCAAGGAGGCAAACGCATGAAGCACGCCGATATCGCCATGATTGGCCTTGGCGTCATGGGACGCAGTTTGGCGCTGAACCTAGTCGAGCATGGCTTTCAAGTCACGGGCTATGACATCAGCGATGCTCACCGTCAGCGTGCCGCCGACGAGGCGAAGGCGCTCTCAAGCCCTGACGGCGCGCTGTTGGTCGCCTGCGATCTCAAACAACTCATCACCACACTCAGCACGCCACGGGTGATCGCGCTATCAGTACCCGCTGGTGAGATTGTCGATAACGTCATTGACGACCTATTAGCGGCAGGGCTTGAGCCACAAGATATTGTCATCGATACCGGCAATAGTTTGTGGCGTGATAGCGAAGCACGCGAGACGCGCTATGACGGACAATGTCATTTTTTCTCCACCGCTGTGTCGGGTGGAGAAGTCGGTGCCAGGCATGGCCCTTCATTGATGGCCAGTGGCAACCCAGAGGCCTGGCATCGCATTCAACCGATGTGGACGGCGATTGCCGCGAAAGTGGATAACCAAGGTCAACCGGTCGGCCCGTTTGATGACGGCGAGCCCTGCGCTGCCTACCTTGGCCCTGCGGGCGCAGGTCATTACGTGAAAATGGTCCACAACGGGATTGAATACGCCGACATGCAGTTGATTTGTGAGGCGTACCATTTTATGTCGAGCGTGTTAGCGCTCAGCGCTCGCGAGATTGGCGAGATATTTACCCGTTGGAACCAAGGCGCACTCAACAGCTATTTGCTTGAAATCAGTGCGGACATCTTGCAAACCCAAGACCCAGTGACCGGCGCAGCCTTTGTCGATGTCGTACTCGATAAGGCGGAACAAAAAGGCACCGGACTGTGGACCGCCGTCAACGCACTGCAAAGCGGCATTCCTGCCCCGAGCATTGCTCAAGCCGTCTTTAGCCGCGCGCAAAGCAGCCAAAAATCACTGCGCCTGCAAGCGGCCTGTCACTTTGACAACAAGTACTTTGACGATAATCACTTTGCCGAACGTACGCTTGCACTCAAAGCACATGAGCGTGACGCTGCGCTGAGCGATCTGCACGATGCGCTATACTGCGCCAAACTGGTGGCGTACGCGCAAGGGTTTGATCTGATGAGCGCGACGTCAAAAGAGCAAGGCTGGGACTTAGACTTTGCCACCATTGCGAAAATATGGCGGGCAGGCTGTATTATCCGGGCGGGCTTTTTGCACTCGATTCGCCAAGCGTTCGACGCAGACCCTACCCTGGCGCATTTATTACTGGCACCCACCTTTAGCGCGCAGCTCAAGCGCTACCATCAAGGCTTTCGCCACACCATAGCTCGCAGTGCACAACTCGGCGTCCCCATGCCGGCCATGAGCTCAGCGCTGAACTATTTTGACGGCCTGCGCACGCCCATCTTACCCGCCAATCTGCTGCAAGCGCAGCGCGATTACTTTGGCTCACACACCTACTCTCGCATCGACGAAGATGAACATCGCAAGTTCCATCTCAACTGGAGCGATGTGCCACGGACACAGTCAAACGCCTAAAAAAACCGCGCTCAACCTTGGATGAGCGCGGTTTTTGTTACCTGAACCAACAAACTTCGCGCCATTTACCGCTATGATGTTACCAGTAACACTGCCCTATCCATTGTAGATAAGTTTGATGGCCACCAAGAAAAAACGCCCCACATTACAAGATATCGCCACCCGAGTTGGCGTCACCAAAATGACCGTCAGTCGCTGCTTGCGCGATCCTTCTCAAGTCTCTGAATCCCTGAAAGACAAAATTCAGCAAGCGGTGGATGAGCTCGGTTATATCCCCAATCGCGCACCGGATATTTTATCCAATGCCAAATCCAATGCCATCGGTGTGCTCGTCCCCTCGCTCACCAACCAGGTGTTTGCGGAGGTGATTCGTGGTATAGAGTCGGTGACGTCGCCCGCCGGTTATCAAACCATGATTGCCCACTACAGCTACAGCACGGAGCTAGAAGAGCAAAGCATTGCCTCGCTACTCTCCTACAATGTGGATGCGATCATTTTGTCTGAAAACGTCCATACCGACAAAGCGCGCAAAATGCTGCAAACCGCCGCTATCCCGGTGGTTGAGATCATGGACAGCGTTTCCCCTCGCATCGAACAAGCCGTGGGGTTTGATAATGCCAGTGCGTCCAAGGCGATGACTCAAGCATTGATCGACAACGGCCGTCAACACATTGCCTATTTTGCCGCGCGATTAGATGAACGTACTCGACAAAAGCTGGCAGGCTATCAAGATGCGATGACCCGCGCGGGCCTCACACCTATCCGTTTGCTCACTGAAGAAGCCTCTTCTTTTACGCTCGGCGCCAAACTGCTGCGCCAAGTGATACAAGAACACCCCAAGGTGGATGGCATCGTATGCACCAACGATGATTTGGCCATCGGGGCGTTTTACGAGTGCCAGCGTCGTGGCATAGAAGTACCCCAACACATGGCCATCGCAGGTTTCCACGGCCATGATATTAGCCAGGTGATGAAGCCACGCCTCGCCACCGTCGTGACGCCGCGTGAAGCGATTGGCCGAGTCGCCGCAGAGCAGCTGATTGCGCGGCTGCAAGGTCAAAGTGAGTGGCAAAGCTGCATCGATCTTGGTTATCACATCGAAATGGGCGAGAGCATTTGAGCTCAATTTGCAAGCGCGTTGTGATACTGAGCGAAAAGTCAGTAATTCAAATCACTAATTAGATTGACAATTTAGCAACAACTTAGACCCGAAGTGTGACCTAGAGCGATTACACTGGCTGTCTCATCCGTTAAAATAACGTTTTTGCTCAATTATCAGGAAGATAGATCATGCCAACAGACAGCCGAGAAGAGTGGCTGAGCTATGTGCTAAGCTCGTTGCCTGATCACGTCTTTATTCTTGATGAGCAAGGTCACTATACCGACAGTTTTGGCGGCGCGCACTTTGCCGCAGGGTTTGATGTCGAGCGCTATACGGGCCTCCACCTTAGCGACGTTTTGGTCGCCAACAAAGCCAATCAACTGCTCAGCTACTTAGAAGAAGTGTTTGAGCACAAACGCGACAAAGTGGTCAAATACGCCATCGCCCCGACCGACTTATTGATGATGCCGATTGATAGCATTGAGTCGATGGGTGCAGAGAGCGAAAACTGGTTTGAAGCGATCCTGCGCTACGTGCCGCAAAGCTCGGCCCACGGCCCGCGAGTGATTTGGTCAGTGCGCGACGTCACCCGTACGCACCTGTTAGAGCAAGAGCTAAAAACCTTATCAGAGACTGATGAGCTGACGGAAATTCTCAATCGCCGCGCGTTTTTCTCTGGCCTCGATAGCGCCTTGCGCCGAGCTCAAAAGCAGCAAGTGCCGCTCGCTTGTCTGATGATAGACATTGACCACTTTAAAGAAATTAACGACCAAGTCGGTCATTTATCTGGCGATGAGGTGATCAAACACGTCGCGCAGATCTGTAAACAGGTGGTGCGAGGCAGCGATTATCTTGGGCGTCTCGGTGGTGAAGAGTTCGGTGTCGTACTCAGCCACACCAACGCGATTGACGCGTACGACGTTGCAGAGCGTATCCGGGAGTCAATCTCGACAACCGAGTGCCAAGTGGACGGCCACGCCATTCATCCTACCGTCAGCATTGGTATTTCGGAGGTCACCTCCTCCGTCGCCTCAAGCAAAGACCTGCTAATCCAAGCCGATAAAGCGATGTACTACTCCAAACAAACCGGCCGCAACCAAGTCACCCTCTACCACGATGGTCTCCCTGACATGAAAGCAGGTGCAACCAACGCCAAAATCCTCTACGCCTCCTAACCCTCTTCCTCCCATTCCCCCTCTAGGAACTAGGAACTCGCCACTAGGCACTCCCCCTCTAGTAACAATAAATTTGAATTTTTTTGCGATGCCAAACGATTGCGCGAGCTTTTTAGCGCTAACTTGGTTAGAATACGCGCCATAAATTACCCCTGACTATTGTTAATCGTTCATTTGATTGAACTTCGTGAATTTGAGGAAGATGGAAGCATGACTAACGCTCGTCCTATTCGCCGCGCTCTGTTAAGCGTTTCAGACAAAACCGGTATCGTTGAGTTTGCCCAAGCACTCGCTGACCGTGGTGTTGATATTCTATCGACTGGTGGTACGGCTCGCCTATTGGCAGAGCAAGGTATCGCGGTCACTGAAGTGTCTGACTACACCGGTTTCCCAGAAATGATGGATGGCCGCGTTAAGACGCTCCACCCGAAAGTTCACGGTGGCGTACTGGGTCGTCGTGGTCAAGATGACGACGTGATGGCGACGCACGGCATCAACCCAATCGATATGGTGGTGGTGAATCTCTACCCATTTGCACAAACCGTTGCCAAAGAAGGCTGCACACTCGAAGACGCAGTGGAAAACATCGATATCGGTGGTCCAACCATGGTTCGCTCTGCGGCGAAAAACCACAAAGACGTGGCCATCGTTGTCAACGCGCACGACTACGACCGCGTCATCGCGGAAATGGACGCAAACGAGAAATCTCTCACTCTAGAAACGCGTTTCGACCTCGCTATCGCGGCATTCGAACACACCGCAGCTTACGACGGTATGATCGCGAACTACTTCGGCACTATGGTTCCTTCATATGGAGAGAACAAAGAGGGTGACGAAGAGTCTAAATTCCCTCGCACCTTCAACCAACAGTTCGTGAAAAAGCAAGACATGCGCTACGGCGAAAACAGCCACCAAGCGGCAGCGTTCTATGTGGAAGCCAACCCAGAAGAAGCGTCTGTGTCTACTGCGCGCCAAATCCAAGGTAAAGCGCTCTCTTACAACAACATCGCGGACACTGACGCCGCGCTTGAGTGTGTGAAAGAGTTCGACGCACCAGCGTGTGTGATCGTTAAACACGCGAACCCATGTGGTGTTGCGCTGGGCGACAACATCCTAGACGCTTACGACCGAGCATTCAAAACAGACCCAACCTCTGCGTTTGGCGGCATTATCGCCTTCAACCGCGAACTCGATGCAAAAACGGCAACGGCGATCACTGAACGTCAATTTGTTGAGGTGATCATCGCACCTTCTGTGTCTGCAGAAGCGATCGACATCGTGGCAGCGAAAAAGAACGTTCGTCTGCTTGAGTGTGGCGAGTGGACAACTAAGACCACAGGCTTTGACCTCAAACGCGTTAACGGTGGCCTGCTTGTTCAAGACCGTGACCAAGGTATGGTCGATATGTCTGACCTGAAAGTGGTTTCTAAGCGTCAACCTACAGAAGAAGAGCTGAAAGACGCACTATTCTGCTGGAAAGTCGCGAAATACGTGAAATCGAACGCGATTGTTTACTCTAAAGGCGACATGACTGTTGGTGTAGGCGCTGGCCAAATGAGCCGTGTTTACTCGGCGAAAATCGCTGGCATCAAAGCCGCTGACGAAGGTCTACAGGTTGAAGGCTGCGTCATGGCCTCTGATGCCTTCTTCCCATTCCGCGACGGTATCGATGCGGCAGCAGAAGCGGGTATCAAGTGTGTAATTCAGCCAGGTGGCTCAATGCGTGATGACGAAGTGATCGCTGCGGCCGATGAGCATGGTATGGCGATGATCTTTACAGGCATGCGCCACTTCCGTCACTAATTACTCGTCGCATTGGGCGCGGTAGCGGCGTTAGCGCTTTCATTCACCCCGGTCACATAGCTAGGCTATGCTCCCGGGGATGAATTCCAGCACTGCCTTGCTACCACACCCACTGCTTAGAGTAATCCAACTTTTGAAAGGATTATTAAATGAATGTTCTAATCATCGGTGCGGGCGGTCGTGAGCACGCACTGGGCTGGAAAGCCGCGCAAAACCCTAAAGTAGAGACGGTTTTCGTTGCACCGGGTAATGCGGGTACGGCGCTTGAGCCAAAACTGGAAAACGTCAACATCGGCGTGGAAGATATCGAAGCGCTGGTGGCATTTGCCAAAGAGAAAGCGATTGAGCTCACTATCGTTGGTCCTGAAGCACCGCTTGTTATCGGTGTGGTGGATGCCTTTCGCGCAGCGGGTCTGCCTATCTTTGGCCCAACAGAAGCGGCGGCTCAGCTTGAAGGCTCTAAAGCATTCACGAAGGACTTCCTCGCGCGTCACGCTATCCCAACGGGCGCCTACGCGAACTTCACTGACATCGAGCCTGCGCTTGCCTACGTCCGTGAACAAGGCGCACCGATTGTGGTTAAGGCTGACGGCCTAGCGGCAGGCAAAGGTGTGATCGTTGCGATGACACTGGAAGAAGCGGAAGACGCCATCAAAGACATGCTCGCAGGCAACGCGTTTGGCGAAGCAGGCAGCCGCGTGGTGATCGAAGAGTTCCTTGACGGTGAAGAAGCGAGCTTTATCGTGATGGTCGATGGCGAGAACGTCCTGCCAATGGCCACCAGCCAAGACCACAAACGTGTTGGCGATAAAGACACCGGCCCAAACACAGGTGGTATGGGCGCGTACTCACCCGCACCTGTGGTCACGCCTGAGATCCACAACCGCATTATGGATGAAGTGATTTACCCTACCGTACGCGGCATGGCAGCAGAAGGTCACCCATACACAGGTTTCCTTTACGCAGGTCTAATGATCGATAGCGACGGCACGCCCAAAGTGATCGAGTACAACTGCCGATTTGGTGACCCAGAAACGCAACCTATCATGATGCGTATGGAATCTGACTTGGTTGAGCTTTGCCTAGCGGCCATCGATAAGAAGCTGGATCAAGTAGAATCAAAATGGGACTCACGTGCGTCCATCGGTATTGTTCTCGCGGCGGGCGGTTACCCAGGTGATTACAACAAAGGCGATGTCATTTCTGGCCTACCGACCAGCGAAGTGGAAGGCGAGAAAGTATTCCACGCCGGCACCACAGAGAAAGACGGCAACGTCGCCACCAACGGCGGCCGCGTTCTGTGCGCCACTGCCCTTGGCAACACGGTCTCTGAAGCGCAAGCACGCGCTTACCAACTGGCCAAACAGATCAGCTGGGATGGCATGTTCCACCGCAATGACATCGGCTACCGCGCCATCGCTCGTGAGCAAGAAAAGTAATCCCTAGCTATTCTCTAAGCCCCATGATCACAAAAGGCACGCCCCGCGTGCCTTTTCTCTCTTTCTTTCCCTTACCCATCACCCTCTAGACACTAGCCACTAGGAACTAGGCACTTCTTCCCCTACTCCACCAACACCGTCCGCTGCAGACAATCATGGCTGTCTTCCGCCAACATCAGCAACTCTTCGATCACTACACGATTACCGCGAGTCGAGCCTAGAAACGCCACATAGCTATCAATCGACGCCAAACGGCTCACCACAAACGACGGCAGCGTCTGGTTGAATTCAATCTCGGTGTAACTGCGCCCTTCACAGCTTTCAAACTCACTGCCATCCCAGTAGCCTTGGACGAGCTCAATCCCTTGCTTCGCTTGCTGCTTGGTTTGCACACCGATATTGCGCGCCTCTTGTTGTAACTGATCCATCATGGACGCGCGCAGCGGGAACACCTTGCCGTCCATCCGGTATTGCTGATAAATCGCCTCACCGTTTTTATTGAAGCGAGCGTGAATGCGATATGGCACGAGTTCTTGCTCATTACTCTGCTGCAGGCTCAGTTGCTCACCTTCTCGAATCAACTCACGCAGCTCACCTTCATCCCAACGGTAATCGGTCTTATACCAACCATACTCCCCGGCCGTAATGTAATCGGCCGCCGTAAACGGGCTTGAGAGGTATTCGGTGTACCAAAACAGACTGGTCGTGTCCCCCATCACCGAGCCGCCAGAATACTCGGAAAATTGGTCAAGATTAGGAGTAGAGACCGTTGACGAGCAGCCAACCATCAATGAAGACAACAAGAGAGGAAGAATAAGCTTTTTCATAATAAGACTTTCATATCAAGAAACCAACGCAGGAAAGGACACGCCAGAAAAAATACCAGACATAAAAAACGCCAAGGTATCGATACCTTGGCGTAGTGTAACCCATTTTGTTTCATTGCCTAATGACATTTGACAACATAAACCCTGTCGCTGAGAGCTCGGATTTACGTCATTGATTCAATATCGTGCTTAGGAAGGCAATAGAAGATGAAACAAGTCGATTACTTTACAGAATCTTTCAGAGCTTTACCTGCAACGAAAGCTGGCACGTTAGCTGCTGCGATTTGGATCTCAGCACCTGTTTTAGGGTTACGGCCAGTGCGCGCTGCACGGTGATTTACTTTGAATGTACCAAAACCAATTAGTTGAACCTGGTCACCCTCTTTAAGTGCGTCAGTCACACCGTCAAGAGTTGCTTCAAGAGCAGCTTTAGCTTGCGCTTTAGATAGGTCTGCTTTCTCTGCGATAAAGTCGATTAATTGGGTCTTGTTCATTAGGTTTCCCTTCTCATAGGTTATCGAATTCAACTCACTCTAAAACATAAATGCCCCATCTGGCAAAGGTTTGTCGGCGATCTTTGACTTTCATGGCGTACTTTTAGCCATAATATGAGCTTCAACTCACAATTTGTTACTTTCACACTGTGATCGGATGCTTGTTTTTTCAGTGAATTAGCCGTATTTATAACCTCAGAATGGGCTTCGACGTCGGTTATCACTGGCGTCAATACCATGCTACGCTACCTGAATGCGTTCAATTTTCGGGTTGTTTTTGCTATAGGAACTGTATGTTACTGCTCATTATTTACGTCTCTGTTGCGATTGGCGTATCGTTTATTTGCTCCGTGTTAGAAGCGGTGCTACTAAGTATCAGTCCAAGTTACATTGCCCAGCTTCGCCAGCAAGGTCACCCTGCGGCAAGCAAACTGGCGACCTTAAAACAGGACATCGACCGCCCATTGGCCTCGATTCTTACCCTCAATACCATCGCCCACACCATTGGCGCCGCCAGTGCAGGCGCTCAGGCGGCGGTGGTGTTTGGCAGTCAGTGGTTGGGCGTGTTCTCTGGCGTACTGACGCTTGGCATTTTGGTGCTGTCTGAGATTGTGCCGAAAACCCTAGGCGCGACCTACTGGCGTCAGCTCGCACCGGCCTCAGCCATTGCTTTACGTTGGATGGTGTGGGCCCTAACGCCGTTCGTGTGGTTTTCAGAGCAAATCACCAAGCGCCTAGCCAGCGGTCATCAAGCGCCAAAAATGCGCGATGAGCTCTCCGCGATGGCGATCTTAGCCCGTGAAAGCGGTGAGTTTGCCGAAGGGGAGTCAAAGATCCTCACCAACTTGCTCGGCATCCAAGATGTGCCTGTCACCCAAGTGATGACGCCAAGACCGGTGGTGTTTCGTGTCGATGCTGAGATGACGATTGTAGAGTTTCTCAAAGCCTACCCAGATACGCCGTTTTCGCGCCCACTGATTTACAGCCAGTCAAAGGACAACATCCTGGGCTTTGTGCACCGATTGGAGCTGTATAAGCTCAAGCAGCAGGGCCACGGCGACAAACAGTTGGGTTCGGTGATGCGCCCGATTCATGTGCTGCTCAACACTCTGTCGCTGCCAAGAGCCTTTGAGCAGATGATGGCAAAACGCTTACAACTGGCGATGGTGGTCGATGAGTACGGCACCATTCAGGGGATTTTGACCCTAGAGGACATCTTCGAGCACTTAGTCGGTGAGAACATCGTCGACGAGGCCGACCACACCACCAACATGCAAGAGTTGGCGTTTGAGCGCTGGGAAGTGTGGAAACAAACCCATGGCGTGATTGAAAAGCGTGATGAAAATGACAAAGATAACGCAGACAAATAGCAAAGGGGCGCCGATAGCGCCCCTTAAATGGTCTATTGGACAGACCATCTTTCTACGGTTTTCTCTTTATCATCATTATGGATATCGACCGTTACAAGCCAACTGTTTGTCCTTACATCCAACAAACCAATTACATATCCATCAACGTAAAGATCTCCTGAGTTCGCGCTAAATTGTGCTCCCAAAGAGTTAAAGATGCCCCAACCATCCCCAAAAGCCGAGAAATAACTATAGTCATTGTCAGCCTCTGCCCCAAACGCGTACTCCTTACCGTCAGGTCTTGTCACGGTTTTTCCAACAACTAACTCTGGGGTGAAAATATCGCTACCCTGCTGAGATAACGTTGATTTCAACTCAGACTCAGCCGTAGCGCTGTCTACAAAGTTACTTTTTTGTAGATTGTTATTTGTGTTGGTATTCGCCAAGACAAAGTCGTTAAAGAGCGACAGTGTGAGCACTGTTGTTGCATCGGTATCGGGCGTTGCAATCAAAGTCGTCAATGTATTGCGAAGATCAACGCCATTGTCATTGAACAGCAAACCAGATACATCTAACCGCCCAGTAGCATCGGTTGAGTTAAAAGATTTAAGCAAAGTTGCGATCGTCACGGCATTGACAGATTGACTTGAACTGGATACATCAATAGTTAAGTCGTAGGGAGTCGTTAAACTTGTAGGAACAGAAACTGAACCGATCAACACCTTCTGATCTTCAAGTGTCGGTTGGTTATTCTCGTCACACACTCCCAAGTAAAATGATACTACCTCGTCCGCTAGCGCTTGATATTCACCACTTTCATTTGTACATCCAGTTTGAGTGGCTGACTCGAAGTATAAACCTTTTACTGGTTCATCAATAAATGAGTAAGTTCCTGCTGTAGCCGATGAGCTCGTATCTGATGAGCCATTGCAACCCACTAACATAGCGCCTAAAACGAAGGTTGCCACCACTGACATTCTTATCATTATGTTTTTCCTATACTTTATGAATAAAACAGGAAAAACTTATCACACATAAATATGAAACAAGTGTGTATAAAAGTCGTACTATCGATTATTTTTCTTTTGTTTGAAGCTCATCACCGTATGCCTTTGTATCTTCGCCCTTTTCGGGCGAAGTTTACGGCGACATGACTAAAGTTGTACACCAATATTACTTACACCTTCGTCCTTAAGCTCTAGGCGTAAGTCTTTAATCAAATCGATGTCGCGTTCGGTGGCCTCTTTTAGTGGTCTGAAGATCGCCCACTGCACATCCCACTCTGCGCATACAGCTTCGTTTTGCTTTTGGTTATCATTGGTAATGGCGACGCCGGTTTGCGCTTCTTCGAGGTTGGCGACCGTCATCACGGAAAGCTGGCTGACTTTCTGCATGTTGTCGTAGAGGTAGTCTCGGTCAAGCAAGCCGTGCAATAGCGTCGATAAGCCGACACACGCATCAATGGCCGGGAACACGCCGTAGAAATCAAAATCTTCCGAGCTTGGGATCAGCTCTTCGAGTTTTTCAAGCTGGCGCTCAAAGTTCACCTTGGCGGTTTTTACCGTCAGTTGCTCCCAAATACTATCGAGAATGTCACGGTAGATGCGCGGCTGCGCAAATTCAGTACTTTCGCAAAATAGGGCATAGTTGGGGTACATACGTTCACACAGACACGCCATAAAGGTAATCTGTTTCCAAGGCTCTAACTTCTCTAGGCGAAGCTGAAGAGGATTTTGTAGCATAGTGGCTCACTGATTGCGCAAAGGAAAGGAATGAGGAGTCACGTCATCGACGTAAACTCGGCTAGCCAAGTTTACTTGATTAGAGCAAGGGAAAAAAGAAAAGCCCGATAAATTCCGCTCAGTGCGCCTCCCTTTGCCCGACCTTACGCATTCACGGCCCTTTTTTTGGTTAAAGGGTCTGACCAAAACTAGAGCGCACCACCGAAAATGACGATGTAAGCCCCCAACTTCATGCCTTGTATTCGTTATCTCTCTTCGTTTCACGCAAAGTTTCTATCGATTGTTGATCCAAACCTCATTATTTGTTCCGCAATTCGGAATCAAGCAAACTTTTTATTTCATTTATTAGCCAGATAACAGTTCGGGAAAAATCCAGAAGCCCACAAAATGGATCACCACCTGGCTCACAGTTTTATTTTGAAACTTTCACAATAATAAATTCCGAATTATGGAATTTCACATTGGAGAGACGACATGCCTTTAGTATCCACAGACAGATTACAACAAGAATACGAACGTATTTTACTCGCTCGAGATATGAAACCGGAGATGGCCACCAAACTCGCTGCGGGTTTTGTAGAAATGGCAAACGAAGGTACTTATTCCCATGGTATCAACCGTTTTCCGGTGTTCATTGAGCAAGTGGATAAAGGTCAAATCAAATTGAATGCTGAACCAGAATGCGTCAACAGTATGGGCGCATTGGAGCAATGGGATTGCAATTTCGGCCCGGGCGTTTTAAACGGCCTGATTTGCTCAGAACGCGCGATGGAACTAGCCCGAGAATTTGGTATTGGTATGGTCGGGATGCGCAATTCAAACCACTGGATGAGAGGCGGGGCCTACGTGTTAAAAATGGCCAGAGAAGGCTTTGCCGGTATCGCGTCCACCAACTCTATTGCCGTCATGCCAGCATGGGGCGGCAAAGATCATCGCTTAGGTTCCAACCCGCTGATTATGGCGATTGCGGGCGATCCTCCTGTTGTTGTGGATTGCTCGATGACGCAATTCTCTTATGGCCAATTGCAAAACTTCGTCCTCGCAGACAAAGAGCTCCCTGTGGTTGGCGGTTTTGACGACAACGGTGAGTTGACCAAAGACCCTCATACCCTTTGGGAGAACAAACGTCTTCTACCAATGGGTTTTTGGAAAGGCTCCTCGATGGCTATCGTACTGGACATGATGTTGACGGCCATCTCCGGTGGTTACTCCGTTCCCGCTCTGACCGAGGACATGGGGGGTGAGTTCGGTGTATCACAATTTCTTATCGCCATTGATCTAAGTAAAACCATGGACAAAGGTCGATATGCGCAAGAAATGCAGCGTATTCGCGACTATGTTCTGGCCTCTGAGCCCGCGGAAACCGGCAACGTCATGATCGCAGGATCAGAGATCAGCAATTTCATCAAAAAGCATGAAGCTGCAGGTGGTATCGAGATCAACGACGGCATTTGGCAACAAATCACGTCACTTTAGTTCGCTTAAGGTGAGGAAAGCGTTATGCAAAGTGTATTCAAGAGCATATGGAAATCGATAGACGTTCTCATGGCCATTATTATGGCGTGCATGATTGCGCTCGTGTTTACCAACGTGGTATTGCGCTACGGTTTCTCTTCTGGTCTTCGTCCCTCTGTTGAACTCTCTCGCCTTGGGCTTGTGTGGATTGTCATGCTTGGCGCTGCGGTTGTGCTGCGCCGAGGTGAACACCTAGCTGTTTCTGAGTTTTCCGAACGCTTAATGCCCAAAGCTGTGCCTGTATTAAGACGTCTGTGTTGGTGCATCGTCTTGATCGCTGTAGGCATGCTTTATGTCGGCGCTTATCGACAAATGATGGCGAACTGGTCTGATATTTCTCAATTGACAGGTCTGCCATCGGCGCTTTTCTACTTAGCCGGTGTCATCTCTGGAGGATTAATGGCTGTCATCGCTTTCGTCCGTATTTTCAAACCAGAGTGGCAACTCGATGATGCCAATGAGGAGAGCCCACTATGACTCTCGCAATTTTCTTATCTGTCCTAATTATTTCCATCTTGCTCGGCCTTCCTGTTGCCTTTGCCTTGCTGTTGGCCTCGATGGCGTTGATGGTCAATATGGACTTCTTTAGTGCCGACATCTTGGCTCAGTCGCTGATCAATGGTGTTGATAGCTTTACCCTACTGGCTATCCCGTTTTTTCTCATCGCGGGAGAGGTGATGGCCTCGGGTGGTCTATCACAAAGGATTGTCCGTTTGGCATCGACGTACGTCGGTCACCGTCAAGGGGGGCTGGGTTACGTCGCCATCATGACATCGGTCCTACTGGCTGGTTTGTCTGGCTCTGCTGTGGCCGATGCGGCAGCACTCGTCAGTATCCTCTATCCGATGATGAAAGCCGCCAAGTACCCAGAGGCGCCGTCAATGGGGCTCCTTGCTTCAGGCGGTATTATTGCGCCAGTCATCCCCCCATCGATCCCTCTGATTCTCGTTGGGGTGGCCGGGGGTATTTCGATAAAAAACCTTTTCTTAGGTGGGATTGTACCTGGTCTCCTAATGGGTATGACGCTGATGTTCATGTGGCGCATGACCGTACGCAAAGAAAAGCTAGAGACCAGTCCGAAAGCAAGTAGAGAAGAAAAACGCGCAGCGTTGAAAGACGGGACTTGGGCGCTATTACTACCGATCATCATTATCGTCGGTATCCGCTTTGGTATCTTCACGCCGACAGAAGCGGCCGTTGTCGCAGCCGTGTACGCCATCTTTATTTCAACCTTTATCTACAAAGAGCTGACCTTAAGTAAGTTCTACCATATTTTACTTAATGCTGGCCGTTCGACCGCCATGGTCATGTTCCTAGTCGGCTGTGCCATGGTCGCAGCATGGTTGGTGACGGTCGCGCAACTGCCTCAGCAACTTGTCGAATTGCTCGGTCCACTGGTTGACAGTCCTAGATTGTTGATGGCGGTGATCATGCTGCTCGTACTGTGCGTGGGCATGGTCATGGACCTCAGTCCAACCATATTAATATTGGTTCCACTCTTTATGCCTGTCATCAAAATGGCAGGGATAGACCCCACGTATTTCGGGCTTTTGTTCGTGATTAACTGTTCGATCGGCCTGATTACGCCTCCCGTAGGCACCGTACTGAACGTCGTATGCGGTGTAGCGAGAGTACCTATGTCGACAGCCGTTAAAGGAGTCCTACCCTTTATTGCTGCCTACATGGCGCTGCTTGCTTTGTTTGTCATCTTTCCAAGCATCATCACTGTACCAATGTCGTTCGTCATTGGTTAATCCCTAACGGAGAAACAATAATGAAAACCCTACTTAAAACAACACTAATCGCATCCACTCTGGCACTTAGCTCCAACGCGTTTGCTGCCACCACACTCAAACTCGCGCACGCAGCGCCAGAGTCAGATCTGCAACAAGAGATGTCTCTATTTTTCAAAAAAGAAGTCGAGGCACGCTCGAAAGGTGAGTTGATCGTGAATATCTACCCTCAAGGGCAGTTGGGCAGTGACAAACAAATGATCGATGGCTCGCGAGCAGGCATCGTGGACTTGGCCATGGTTGGCTTGAACAACTACAACGGTCTAATGCCAGAATCAGCCGCTTTCACGCTGCCATTCATGTTCCCTGATCGTCAAACCGCATACAAAGTGCTTGATGGCGAGCCTGGTCAGGAAGTGTTGAAGCGCTTTGAAGATTTTGGTCTGAAAGGGTTGGGTTACCCAGAAAATGGTTATCGCAATATGACCAATAACAATAAACCGATCCGAGTCCCAAGTGACGTCAAAGGTCTGCAGATGCGTGTCAACGGTTCAAAAGCCCTGAACGACATGTTCAATGAACTCGGCGCCAACCCACAACAGCTGCCTGTTTCTGAGCTGTATACCGCGCTCGAAACCGGTGTCGTGGACTCACAAGATCACCCTATTTCCGTCACCCTCTCTTTTAAGTTTGATGAGGTTCAGAAGTACCTAAGTTTGACTCAGCACGCTTACTCACCTCTTGTTTTAACGATGAATCTACGCAAGTTCAACGGCTTGAGTGCCGAAGAGCAGAAGATCATCGAAGAAGTATCGGCAGAAGCGGTCGCAATGCAACGTAAGCTCAGCATCGACAAGGAAGATCAAATGATTGCTCAGCTTGAAGCCAATGGCATGGAAGTGAACCGCGATGTCGACGGTAAAGCGTTCCAAGAAGCGATTCAGCCAGTGTGGAGTGCCTATATCAAACAAAATGGCGACACTATGATCAACAAGATCAAGCTCGCCGCTCAATAACGTCAGTGCGCCATCGCTCACATCAAGAGCGATGGCCTCCCCCAACAATGGACAGCGATAACCATGACTATGTATCAGGAACTGAAAGAAAGGGTACTCAAAGCGAACCTTCTGTTACCCAAATATGGATTAGTGACGTTTACCTGGGGAAACGTCTCTGAAATAGACCGCACATTGGGCGTCATTGCCATTAAACCATCGGGCGTTGAGTACGACGTAATGGGCGTGGACGATATTGTGGTGATCGATTTAGAAGGTCAACGCATTGAAGGCACTCTCAACCCTTCCAGCGATACCGCGACCCATATTGAGCTTTACAAAGCCTTTCCTAATATCGGCGGGATCGTCCATACCCACTCTCGCAACGCGACGATTTGGGCACAAGCTGGGAGAGACATACCGGCACTAGGCACGACCCATGCCGACTATTTCTATGGTGATGTGCCATGTACTCGCCTACTGACCAAAGCCGAGATTGAGTCCAATTATGAACGCAATACCGGCACAGTGATTATTGAAACATTCCAGCAACGACAGATTGACCCGCTCGAAATGCCAGGTGTCGTCGTCGCAGGCCATGCTCCCTTTACTTGGGGAAAAAATGGGGCTGATGCGGTGCACAATGCGGTCGTGATGGAAGAAATCGCAGCAATGGCAACGGCAACACGTGCCATCAGTCCGGAAGTGGCGATTCAACAAGAGCTGCTCGATAAGCACTACCTGCGTAAGCACGGTAAAAACGCCTATTACGGGCAAAAGTAAGGAGGCGCTATGTATTCATTGTTGGCACTCGATTTGGACGGAACCGTTCTAAACTCCAAGCACGAGATAAGCTCGCCGCTTGTTGAGGTTATCCAAGCGCTTTCGAAAAAAGTCCACACGGTGATCGTCACCGGTCGACACCACGTTGCGGCGAAACCGTACTACCAGCAATTGGGCCTCTCTACGCCCATTATATGTTGCAATGGTACGTACGTGTATGACTACAAAACAGACACGGTGCTTAGTGCCAACCCGATCGCCAAACCAAATGCCGAGACCTTCATCACGCTCGCACAAGACTACCAACTCAAGATGGTCATGTATGTGCGTGATGCGATGCTCTACTCACAGCACAACCCCGTCGACTACATGCACGCGCTTGAACAGTGGTCTCACCAATTTCCAGCAACGGACAGACCGAATATCTTCAAAATACAGGACTTCCATGAAGAGATGACAAAAACCGAGCATATTTGGAAGTTTGTCGTCGAAGGCGACGTCGACCACTTTTTGTCGTTGCCTTTTGTCCGTGACAACTTTAATGGGGAGCGCTCCTGGCATGACCGCGTCGACTTTGCGTCCAAGGGCAACAGCAAAGGGAATGCCCTCAAGCGCTACATCGAACCTCTAGGGCTTACCCTGGCTGAGTGTGTTGCCGTGGGCGATAACCACAATGACATCTCTATGCTCACCCAAGCTGGGTTAGGGATCGCCATGCGCAACGCCAGTGATGCGGTGCAAAATGTCGCCACGCTCGTCACCGATGGCGACAACGACCATCCCACCAGTCTTGCGCATTTACTGTCGTCTGTTTTTTATCACAAAGCGTCTGTGTAAGCGCAAGGAGCCTATTTATGTTAGTTGGTCAACTCAAACATTCAGCCTGCGCCACCGGCTATCCCGTCGCGATTCAACGCCTTTTAGCCACATTAGATAGCTTGGATGTGAAAGCCCTCCCCGCAGGTCGCCATACATTACCTGGATTTGATGAAACGAAAGCCTGGTTTGTGATCCTCGACTACGACAAGGCACCGATTGACTCGTTTCTTCCAGAAGTGCACCGACATCACAGCGATCTGCAAATCGTCCTCGAAGGCACGGAGATGATGGCATGGGCCCTGGATAACGGCACCCACACCCACGCCGAGCCCTATCAGGCAGAACGTGACCTGCAGTTCTATCAACGACAAGGCATCGAGCTCAATTTGCTGCGTGCCCGTCCGGGTCACTTTTATCTGTTTACACCTGAAACCATCCACATCACCAATATTGACGATGGCGATTCACGCCCGGTGCGCAAACTGGTGGTCAAAATCCATAATAGTCTTCTGGAGTCCACATCATGAACCACTACATAGGCATCGATTCCGGCGGTACGTTCATGAAAGCCGCGCTCTACAATGCCCAAGGCAAGCAACTTGGCCTGGCCAGGGTCTCAGCCAGCGTCATCAATACGCAAAAAGGTTGGGTGGAACGTGATCTCGACGCATTATGGGGCGACGCCGTCAGCGCCATCAGACAGTTACTCGATACCACACTGGTTTCGCCCGAGACAATCAAAGGGATCAGTATTTCCGCACAAGGCAAAGGCGTCTACCTGCTAGACCGGCATGGTAATAACCTCGGTCACGGCATTATGTCTTCTGATGCTCGCGCCTTGGCGATCGTAAAAAACTGGCTCAATGAGGGAAAAGCGGAAGCGATTTACCCGACCACATTACAAACTTTATGGACAGGGCACCCCGTTTCGATTCTTCGTTGGATCAAAGAGAACGATATCGAACGTTACAATAACATTGGCTCCGTTTTAATGTCTCATGACTATCTGCGTTATCGACTGACTGGCGAAGTTTATGCCGAGCTCACCAACATTTCGGAGAGCAACTACTTCAACGCTCACACGGGTCAATACGACCGTTCATTGCTCGAAACCTTTGGTATCGAAGAGTTATTCCACGCACTCCCACCCATTGTTTCGCCTTCGCAGCTTGCAGGTAAAATCACTCAGTCTGTCGCCAATGAAACCGGACTGCTCGAAGGCACGCCCGTGTATGGCGGTTTGTTCGATGTTGTGTCGACCGCAGTCTGCTCGGGCATCAATGCGTCTGCTCACGCTCTGAACTACGTAATGGGAACATGGGCTGTGACGTCAGGCATCGCCAAAACTGTGACAGAGCAAGCGCACAATTTTGTCTACGGACACTATGTCATAGATGGCGAATACATTATTCATGAAGCCAGCCCTACGTCTGCCGGCAATTATGAGTGGTTCTCTGAATACTTGGGCGACAATGGCGTCCTTAACCATACCGAAAACCAAGCTCTCGTATCACAACTTGAGCCCGCTAGCAGCAGCGTGTTTTTTGTCCCGTTTCTCTATGGTTCCAATCAAGGTTTGGGTCTCAAATCTGGCTTCTACGGCCTTCAGTCTCACCACACAAAAGCGCATCTTATCCAGGCCATCTGGGAGGGCATTCTCTTTTGTCACAATGTCCATTTAGAACGCATGCGTCTGCGCTTTCCTCACGCCAAGGTTTTAAAAGTCACAGGAGGGCCTGCGTCAAGCCCAGTTTGGATGCAGATGCTGGCGGATCTCACCGGTATGACGGTAGAAATCTCGGCAATCGACGAAACTGGCTCACTGGGCGCGGCCATGATGGCGATGTTGGGGGCGGGTGAGTTTCAATCTTTGACCGAGTGCACCGCTGCACTCACCGGGAACAGCACGCGTATTGAACCCAACAAAGAGAACTATCAACGTTATCAGAACAAGTTCCGCCGCTATCAACACCTCGTTCAGCTCTTTAAACAATTTGAGGACGACATTCATGCCTAAACCCCTATTGCAACTCGCGCTCGACTCTACCGATCTGTATCAAGCGCTCAGCGCCGTTGAACCTATCGCCGAACAACTCGATGTCATCGAAATTGGTACCATTCTGGCTTTTTCACATGGTGTTGGCGCCGTGGAAGCTGTTAGAAAACGCTACCCCAATCACCTGGTTGTTTGTGATATGAAAATCACCGACGCCAGTGCGATATTGACGGAAATGGCGATGGAAGCGGGCGCCGATTGGGTGACAGTGAGCGCAGCGGCACATATCGAAACCATTCGTTCAGCCAAAAACGTCACCGATAAGTTTGATGGCGAAGTTCAGATAGAGCTCTATGGCCATTGGACTGTCGACGACGCCCAGCAATGGCTAGATATGGGGATCACTCAAGCTATTTATCATCGTTCTCGTGACGCGGAGCTAGCGGGTGTGAGCTGGACCGCAGAAGACCTAAATAAAATGCGGATTTTGTCGGATATGGGAATTGAACTCTCCATAACTGGTGGTATTGTGCCTGACGATCTGCATTTGTTTAAACACCTGTCTGCCAAATCTTTCATTGCGGGTAGAGCCTTAACGGGTGCACAGGGCAAAGAGATTGCTGAGCAATTTCATTCTGAAATAGGAAAATATTGGTAACGCGCGTATGAGTGAGCAAATTAAATCGTTGTCGAAAGCTTTAACTGTATTGGAATTTTTGGGTCACTACCCAAACGGAGTTTCACTACAAAAAGTAGCCGAGGGCACTGGATTTAACAAATCGTCTGTTCATCGCATTTTGTCCACATTCGAAGAGTCCGGCTACGTGGCTCAAATGAGCTCAGGCAAAGCCTATCGACTGACCATGAAACTGCTTCAACTTGGTCATGCCGCAATGAACTCTGATGTGACGGGTGCCGTCAAGCCTTTCCTATCTGAACTGCTGGATGACGTCAATGAGACGGTGAACTTTCTCGCCTTTGATGCCGACAACATCATCTTCAAAGACAAGTTTGAACCCGTCAATGCCGCATTTCGCACACGCACCTACGTGGGCTTGCATTCTCCTATGTACTGCTCCGCCGCTGGAAAATGCTACTTGGCATTTAGTTCCGACCGAGTACGTGAGACTTATTGGCAACGCAATGTCAGTACCATGCGCCCACTGACCGAAAATACCATTCTCGATAAAACACAATTTTTCGAGGTATTGGATACGATCAAGGCTCGAGGTTACGCATTGGACGATGAAGAGAACGAGGCCGGCATTTCGTGTGTCGCTGTCCCCATCTTCGATAACAATCATACGCCCGTCTATG
>NZ_JCBDGG010000010.1:0-121446 GCF_059833835.1 Vibrio sp. R15-SG3-ISO1B
GAAAAACGATGATTTTGCCTTGTAATGGCGAGCGCCTTGTCATTTTTTCATCATCTTCGCCAGATCGGCAAAAGGGTTGTAAGTCGCGCTTTGGTGATCATCTTCACCTGGCTTGATTTCGCTGCCATAGCGCTCGTGCTCTAGGTATTTGCTGTGCTCATGGTCGTGGCAGTAGAGACAAAGCAGCTCCCAATTGCTGCCATCTTCCGGGTTGTTAGTGTGGTCGTGATCTTTGTGGTGCACGGTGAGTTCACGAAGATTGGAGTAAACAAACTCTCGGGCACAACGGCCGCATACCCAAGGATAAAGTTTCAGCGCTTTTTCACGATAGCCCGCTTCTTTGCGCGCATAACCTGCGCTGGTTCCGTAGTAATCTGATGACATGCGTGTGTCTCTGTGGAAAAAGAACGTGTTGATGGTATCACGCATACACTAATGAGACCGTGATTTAAACTTGATCGTGCTTCTCAAACCCACCAATTATCCACTTTGAATTTAAATGTAGAGATTATCCAATCGATGATTGGATTGCTCACATTTGTACCGAGTTTCTCACTCTTGCCATTTTGAAAAGCGCTCAAGAAGATAATCGATCGCTAACCTTGCTCTCAATGGCAGGAAGTGACGGTTCTGATAAACAATCCAGCTACTATTACCACTTCCCCAATAAGGCTCCAGAATAGGGACCAATCGACCGGATGAAAGGGCATCGTTAAAACTGCTTTTGGGTAGATACGCGATGCCTAATCCTTCGCTGCAAGCCTGTAAAACAGTGTGGACATTGTTGCTTTTCCATCTCCCCTGAACTTTGACGCCATCTAAGGGCTTTCCATCCTTTTCAAACAACCAGACATCCTTATTGGCAATGATGCAGCTATGCTGCTTTAGCTGCTCTGGATGAATAGGCAGACCATGTTCATCAATATAGTGCTGGCTGGCTGCTGCTGCCATGGGTCGATCAACGAGTTTTCTCGCGACCAACCCCGAATCACTCAACCGTCCATAACGGATGGCAAAGTCAAAACCATCTTCAATAAAATTGACCATACGGGTGTTGAAGTTAATTTCTACGGTGAGATTCGGATGCAGTTTCGCGAATTCCATTAGAGCAGGAGCGACATAGTTTTCAGAAAATGCGCCAGCGGCACTAACACGCAACGTACCACTTAACTGAGTTTGCTGTGTCGTAAGCTGTTCGTTCGCTTGTTGGAGCCCAATCACTAGCTCTTTGCATTGCTGGTAATACGCTCGACCGGCCTCAGTTAAGCTCACCATCCGTGTTGAACGAGCTAACAACGCCACACCCAGTCGTTCCTCTAATTTCGTCACTTGGCGGCTAACGTGACTCGTACTGCAACCTAATTGTTTTGCTGCAGAAGAAAACCCTAAGCTCTCCGCGACCGTAACAAATTCGTTGATACCCTCAAAGCTATCCATAGTTACCTTTGCTATTTAGCAATAATGTTTTGTCAAACCAGTGTATTATCACTCATTTGAATAGCAAATAGTATGAGGGTGTTGAACAAAGAGACGCAAATCATTTGAGGAAAGCAGCATGAAAAAAGTACTAATTATTGTGACAAACCACGCGACACTCGGTGATACCGACCAAGCGAACGGAACTTACGCGCCAGAGCTTACTCATGCGCTTGACCAACTGCTTGAAGCTGGCTTTGGGTACGATATTGCTTCAATCAAAGGTGGTCAGGCGCCACTGTACGGTACCGATATAGAAGGTGATGTGGTCAACGCGAAAATCTTAGCGAATGATGATTTCCAAAACCGCATCAATAACACGATCCCCGTATCACAAGTGAACGGAGAACACTATGATGCGATCTTCTACCCTGGAGGCTTTGGCCTTCTTTCAGACCTAGCAAGCAATGAAGAATTCGCAAATATCTCCGCAACACACTATGAAAACGGCGGTATTATTGCGGCAGTATGTCATGGTCCTGGTGCTCTTCTGCCAATCACACTCAGCAACGGTGAGAAGCTCATCGCCTCTAAATCCGTGACAGGCTTTACTCGCGAAGAAGAAGTTGACTTCGGTACAATCAATGACATTCCTTTTCTTCTTGAAGAGTCTCTCGCACGCAGTGCTGCACGCTACTCTAAAGTCCAGCCATGGCAAGAGTTTGTGATTGTCGATGACCGCCTTATCACAGGGCAAAATCCAACTAGCGCGCACGCTGTTGGCAAAGCCATTGTGGATTTATTGGCCTAATTAACCAATCAAACCATCAACAGCTCAATTGAATCGAGCCGCTTCGGGGGCGTTTAGTTTTAATTAGCCACCCGAAGCGTGTAGTGTTCGACGGTAATATGAGTGACTTAGCGGTTGCTCTGTTTTTCTGGGACTTGGGACTCAATAACCCGTCAGTTGAAGCTATTGATTTTTAATCCAATAGCTCAAATTTGTTTGAGTTCTCTGAATAATTTCACACTAAAACTTCTACTTTATAAACTCATGAATAACGGTATTTGCATTATCTTGGACTGACTCTTGACCAATAATTTCCGGCCAATGTATTGCTTGGTTGGCTAATTTTCCCGTTAACCCTTTTTCACTGCCCCACCAAATACCAGTCTCAAAATCCTCTGTATTTAGCATCACGTCCACATAACGTTTGGCACCCACTTCAACAGAATGTGCTTTACCAAAGAACTGCAGAACTCTCATTGTGGCATTGGTTGCCCATTTTTGATACCAAGGGAAAGCATCTGCCCCCGATGTACCCGCTGCCATTCCTGGATCAACAGTGACAAACCTAAAGTTCGGATGTTTGCGTGCCATGCTCATGGTCCATAGGGCACCCATAAGTTTTACCGAACCATAGTGGTCAGTATATGCCTTGTTTTGGGCAAATTTTTCTCCATTTACAACCGATACCCACTCTTCTATCGAGCCTTCTGTAATCGGCGGTTTCGCGGCGCCAATCTCAGGCGCTCCTCTTGCTGCAAAGCTGGCGACATACACGACCGATCCCCTAGTGTTTAACTTCCCGGTATTCATTAAACGTTCCGCTAAATGGATATTCCCTAATACATTAACTGCGAAGGTAAAAATAACACCATCTTTTGTAAGTTTTGTAGGCTCAGAACCGCCTGCACCACCAGCATTTAATACAATGCCATCGACTTGGGTATCAAGATTTTCAGCTGCTTTTCGACAGGACTCTAAATCACTTACATCTACAATCAATGTTTCGAAAATGTTCTTGCCTGTGAGTTTCTCCAACTGCTGAAGCGCTTGTTCCGCTCGCTCTTCACTTCGGCATGCCAAAATAATTTTTGAAATACCTTTTCTTTGGGCAAACTGTTTAGCAGCCTCAAACCCAAGTCCAGAGTTTGCGCCGGTAATTAAAATTGAAGAATATGTCATATCGAGTACCGAGTAGAAATAGAAGAACTACAATGAAAGCGCTATTGATATAGTGAAGAAAACTTCTGGATCAAATTTAAATTTTTACGCAGCGAACACTGAACATATAATCTTTTGAGCTGGTCGCACGACGAATTTCGCCTTTGTGCGCATTCCACCAAGAGTAAGCCAATGTGCGAATGATACCTTTAGCGTCAGATGCGCTATCGGCAGTCCAAAACTCGGTATAAGCTCCCTCTGTGATGTAAAAGCCATTCCATTTAACACCAGCAGGTCTGGCAAAGAAGTTATGTTTGTTGACTAAAGACTGATCCACCTTTTTAAATGGCCCGTCAGCTTGTGCCTCTTTTAGCTGTAAGCCAAGCTGTTGGTCACCGCCTCGCCAACCTTCTTGGTGAACTTCCTCTTCAGGCATGCCAATGCTTCGCTCAAGCTTTTTCCAGTCCTCATCTGTCGCAACTCTCCAACCCGCAGGACATAAGTTTCTCTCATCAGCGACATCATGCCAGTTGTATAGTCGACCATATTTCAACAAGTTAGCTTCATCATCTTTTGGAATGACGTCAGAGCTAACAGCCGAACCATCTTGGAACTTGGTACTTCTCAGCCCTTCAGCTAACCAGACCTGATCACCGATGGTCACCGTTCGATAGACATTACCTTCCATGTCATGAACCGTATTTTCCAGTTGGTAAAGATCCTCATTGATGTCCTTAGCAAAGGTTGTAGTAGCAAGTGCCATACTGACTCCTATAGATAGAATAATTTTTTTCACGGCAAGTCACCTTTCACTGACGCAGTGGAATTACTATATCTATCACCCAGAACAGGAAATAGGCGAATTGCTCTTTAAAAAATGCCTATTTGTATCAAATAGGCATTTTAAACTATCTAATAATTCGCTAACTACGCAATATTCTCAATCATGCCCTTGGCTTGACTCCATTGCTTAGGCGATTGGCCATACATACGTTTAAACTCACGGCTGAATTGAGAAGAGCTCACATACCCTACCGCCATTGCAGCCTCGTTAACGCCCATCCCTCCTGCTATCTTCATAGCGGCTTTGTTTAAGCGCATAGACTTCATAAATTGGATAGGGGACATACGAGTTGCTTGTTTGAATTTACGATGGAAAACTGCACGACTCATGCAAACGATAGAAGCGAGCTCATCAATAGTGACGTTCTTACTCAGGTTCAGTGACAGGTACTCGATCGCCTTCGCGATTTCGTTTCCAATTCCAAACGCTCTTCTTGCAGAAATACCAGCATCGCCTTTCAGCACTGCGTAGTAGAATTCCCGCAGACGGCTTTCACCCAAGATAGCGGTATCGATACTACTGTCGCCCAATTGAAGTAACCTAAGTAGCGCATCAGAAAAGGTATCATCCCAATTAGCCAGTGACATACCAGGTGGTTGCGAGCCACTTTCTGGTCGTTTTATCGCGCTGACGGCACTCTCCATTTCAATCACCAGTTCAGTCATAACCTTGGTATCTAGAGAAATATAAACGCCTAGCAAAGGCTCTTCTGGAGAGGCTTCAGGTGTCCCCGCTTCGACGGGTAGAGAGACTGTACAGCACATATATTGACTGCTGTCATATACGTAATGATCGCCGTCGAGAATCGCTTCTTTCTTACCACTCAAAATAACAATCACCGTCGGTTCATATACCGCAGGTGCACAGGGTATCGAGTGCGTCACTCGAAACAAACTAACACCTTTGATGCCCGTTTCGACCATGCCATCTTCAACAATCCGGCTCTCTACTATTTGTTTAATTCTCTGTTTCATTTTGTGCCTCAATCGCCGTGGTGATACAAATAGGCATTTTTTAAAGAGTATTTGACCTATTTGAGCAAACCTTTTGAGAGATATAGTCAACTATTATTGACGATACTCGCTCCGATAGCAGCTTACAAATCGAAGTAACTAGCTCAACAAGATGACAGAGGATCAGACGATGATGATTCCACAATTTAGGAAAATTTGATGTTCAAGAGGCTAATGTTTTCAGTCATAGCAGCCAGCTTAGTGGCTTGCTCTTCTCCTAATGTTTACGAAGACCTTAACGCAGTAACGACCCCAGTACCTGATAAACATGAACTCGGTATTGCTTTTGGCGGTGGTGGTGTTCGAGGGTTTATGCATCTTGGGGTTATTAAAGCGCTCGAAGAAGAGGGGGTAAAAGCAGAAGTGGTGAGCGGCACTTCCGCAGGTTCAATCGCGGCGGTCCTCTATGCATCGGGCATGAGCGTTGAGAAAATGGAAGCGGCAATTGAAGAGATTGGCATATTAGATCTGGCCGATTTTGTGGTGTCTTCAAGAGGGTTAGTTAATGGGAAAAGACTCTCTGAATGGATAAATAGCCAAGTTGACTATGATGACTTAACTGATATGCCAATACCTGTCGCCGTTACCGCTACCAATCTCACAACGCAAGAAGTCGTGATGATTCGTTCCGGAAATCCCGGTAACGCGGTGCAAACCTCATCAACAATCCCTGGGGCATTTGTCCCGATTGAGCACCAAGGAGATATTCTGGTTGATGGTGGTGTTCTTAGCGTGATTCCTGTCGATGCGGCAAGAGAGTTAGGCGCACAAAAGATCATTGCAGTCGATATATTTTGCCACAATCAACCGACTCCTGACGCACAAGCAAGCAAGGTCACCCTTGCTACTTTTCGCATGCAGAGCTGTCGGTTATCTCAGCAAGAGCTAAATAGTGCAGACATCATCATTGCCCCAAAGTTTGAGCCAAGCAGCAGCGGTGCATTTGATGAAAAAGAGCAGGCTATTGAAGCCGGGTACCTCGCCACAAAAGAGGTGATGCCAAAGATAAAAGCGCTGCTAGTGGAATAACTTCTGAATTGTGATGGGACAGAAGGATGTGGATAATTTTGTAATTCAACGATCCATTAATCAATCTGCCCAAAACAATGGTATAGCAAGGAGACGCAGCGGGAAAGCATGAGAGGTGATGAAATCTCACTCATGCTTGTGTGGCCTATAGCACCGTTAACACTGAATCAAGAGCCAGCCTCGATTTAGGTAAACTTGCATTATAGTCTTCTTCTTGATGGTGGTAACCCATGGCCAGTGCGACATCACATTGATACCCACCCAGTTCTCGGCAAAACTCTTCGCTGATTAATGCAGAGTCTACGCCTTCCATTGTAGTAGAGTCGATTCCTAATCGAGCCAACACATGTAATGTATTACCCAATGCCAAATAGGTTTGTGCTTTGGTCCAAGCAGAGGTATCGCCGGAATCATGGGTATTTAGCTCGGCAAATGCGAAACTACCAAACGCTTGCTCTCGATTCTCCGGCAAGACTCGCCCATCAGCAATCCCTTTATCAACAACCTTCGCGTAATCTTCACGGGTATAGCTAGGGTTATGCGCAAACAGAATAATATGAGAGGCTGCCTTAATATGGGGCTGATTGAAGTGATGCTTATTTCTAAACGTGCGATGCATACGCTCTTTTGCCTCATCACTTTCAATAACAATAAATTTCCAAGGTTGCGAGTTTATTGATGACGCAGACAAACGAATCGCTTCATAAATAATATTCAGTTGTTCTTGGGGAATGCGTTTATGTTTGTCGTAACGTTTTGCTGTGTACCGTTGCTCTAAATCCTTGATAATTTCACTTTTCATAATGATTTTTCCGCTTAATCAGTCTTGTCAACAATCAGTCATACACACTCAGTGTATCTAGCGCTGATTTAATATTTAATTGCAGTTTTGCCAATTGAAGCACCACTTTCTATGCGTTGATGTGCCTCTTTGAACGTCTCGACACTGAAGCCCTTCAATGTTGTGGTAAGTGTCGACTTAATACGCCCTGCATCGATCAAGTTCGCAACTTGGAAGAGAATCTCTTGCTGCTTCTGAAGATCGTCAGTGTTAAACAATGAGCGGGTAAACATTAACTCCCAGACAAAGCCTGCTGATTTACCTTGTAGTGCAGAGAGATCGACACCACCATCGAACTCTACAATTGAACTGATCATGCCTTGTGGAGCAATTAGCTCGACCATCGCATCCCAATGACCTTTGGTATCAGCCACATTGAAGATGTAGTCAACATGTTCGATGCCCTTTTCACGTACAGATTCTACTAGATTACGGTGATTGACAACGTGGTCAGCGCCCATGCCCTTTACCCATTGTTCTGTCTCAAGCCTTGAAGCCGTAGCAATCACAGTCAGATTAGTGAGCTGTTTCGCCAATTGAATAGTTATTGAGCCAACGCCCCCCGCACCACCAATAATCAAGATCGATTTCTTTTCTTCTGGACGAATACGCAGACGATCAAACAAAGCTTCCCAGCCGGTCAATGTCGCCAATGGCATCACTGCCGCAGACTCATCAGAAAGACTATGTGGTGCGTGAGCGGTAATTCGGTAGTCGACTACTTGGTATTCAGCATTAGCGCCCATACGAGTTACATCACCTGCATAATACACACGATCACCTATGTTGAAGCCTGAAACATTGCCACCCTTAGCAATCACTTCACCAACTGCGTCGTAACCGAGTACTTTGGGTTGCGCTAGAGTTTTGTCTTTTGCATTACGGATACGAATTTTCGCATCTGCAGGGTTAATGGAAGTAGCACTCACTTTGACGAGAAGATCGTCCTCTCTTAGTTCAGGAATACTTGTATCAAACTCAACCAAGCTTTCCTTCTCGGTAATTGCTAATGATCGGGTAAAGCCAATGGCTTTCATTGTATTTGGGACTGACATTGTTCATTCTCCTTTAATTGGACAGCTTAATGATAGCGTTCTGATATTCGCGATAAAGCGCCCAATCTTTTAGTCACATTCAATTAATTTTTGAAAATCAAAGGGCTCTACTGCTTAGTACAAAAAGGTCATTGCATAACCAAATAAATTTTAATGGACGAGAGTGGCAACCAAAACAAAAAGCGTATGTTATGGCGAAGAGCATACGCTTAATAGTGGAGGGAGTAGTGACAACTCACTAGTATAGTTTGATGCGTAAAACGTGGAACGGTTTGCTTGCCCCTTCCTCTCCTTCATTCAGAGCAGGATTTAGGTGCAGGGAGTTTTGCGTAATGTAGAGGTAGCCCCCGTGAATGGAGAAGCCATCCGCCCATGAGAGCAATTCATCGTCTTGTGCAAATGTCTTGAAATTCTCACTGGTTACAATACTCACCGCGTTTTTCTCAACATCGCCCACATAAATATCTCCATTTTCCGAAATGATCATACCGTCACTCGGCCGTTTTTCGTTATAGAACTCAATGGAGTGAGCTAGCTCTATGTCAGTCAGATTTTCGTTTGCAAGAGCGCCCGCTGGTAACCGGTAGATAGCGCTACCATTAACCGTGCCGAAGTAGACCCATTCGTTCGCCGCATCAATTGTGATAGGATTTAGTCCAAGGTAGAGTGCATCCGATGAACCATCTTCGCGCTTCGTCCCCATCAATGAGCCATCAATTACCACATCATACTCTGGTGATAGTAAAGCCTTATATGATTCAAGCACGCGTCTAGACTTACCAGTTTCTAGATCCACCACAATAAAAGCTGGTGCCGGCTCACCAAATAGATTTCCAAGGCTAGTATCCGCAATATACATCTGGTTGCGTTTTGTATCTAAAGCAAAGTCTTGCAGGAAAGAGTTGCCAACTGTCACATCTTTGCTTATCTCTAAACGCTTAAACAAGGTGTTTTTTTCCGTATCCCAAGCAACAATCTGCGCTGGCGCTTCAGCACTGCCCATATCGAGAATCCAAACGACACCGTCGTCTGTACTATCAATACCAATCACCGAAGACAAACCGACCTCGCCAATCTCGGGACCATTTGCCCAATCCTCACTAGGAAAAGGTTTTGTTGAACCATCTTTCATCAGCTCAACAACACGGTGTTGAGGTCCATCTAGAGGTTGCATAGATAGGAATGTGCGGCCTTGTTCAGTAACCGTGATGTTTCCTGGACGTGTTCCGTTGAGCTGGGCGACAACTTCAATATCCGCGGCTTGCGCAGTGTTTAAGATAGCCGCAATCGTAATTGCTAGAAGTGGTTTGATGTTTTTCATTCGATATACCTTAATGGGATACTCTGGAGAACGGGCTACGACAAATAACCAACGTGCTCCCAATACAGAATTACGCGATTTGAGTCATTTCGTTAATGGTAAAGCTCGCTACGGCTCCTTCTGTTGCCGCCAGGTAATCGGCTAGGTGTTTGTTCCCCATGTGTGCTTGCCACAGTTCACGGGATGCCCAGTTTTCGAAAAACAAGAAATGAGCTGGATTTTCGTTGTCTTGATGTAAGTCATAATTAACGCACCCTTCCTCCGAGCGAGTAATGTCAATCAACTTGAGTAGCTCTGTTTTTACCAGCTCAACTTTATCTTCATTCGCCACAATATTTGCAACAATAGTTAATTTAGTCATGTTTGCTTCCTTTATATATCAACGCATTAAAAATCATACAAAACAAAAAGTTAAACTCCTTCCAAAGCAAAAGAGCTTGCTATACCATTTAGTATAGATACAGTAACTTTCAGGTTTATCCTTTCATTTTTTAAGCAGTATCAAAAATCATTTGATAGTAGCGTGACCACTACACTTGGCGGCGTGTTTCGGTTCGTTTGTATAGTAGAATAATCATTTACCATTAAAAACAGGTGATAAATTGAATTATTTTCAAAAATAATTTGAAAATAGATTGCTCAAAACGCTCCATTGCTATATATGGTTTAACTCATACCTCAATGTTGTCCTCTCTGGACTGGAAAGGTCTCGTTATGCTCTTGGAAGATTTACAGGTGATTTTGAAAGTGGCGGAGTTTCGTAGTATCACCGCAGCGGCAACCAATTTAGATATGCGCACCGCGACAGCTAGTGCTGCAGTAAAGCGCGTAGAAGCCTCTTTGGGTGTCGAGCTTTTTGTGCGCACTACACGCCACTTGAGACTATCGCCTGCTGGAGAGCGCTACTTACCTAAGTGTGAGGAAGCACTAAAGCAACTTGAACAGGCCAAAATGAGCCTACACGAGGAATTAGGCACTATCCATGGTGAGATTCGTATCGCCCTATCCTCTGATTTAGGCCGAAACCTTGTCACGTATTGGTTAGATGAGTTTTTGTGCCAATACCCAAATGTATCACTGCGCTCAAACATCAGTGATAGCACTATTGATTTTTATCGTGACTCTGTTGATCTGGCATTGCGCTATGGGTCACCAACTGATGCCAATATGTATGGATTTAAGATCTGCGATGTACCTAGGGTATTGTGTGCAAGCCCGAGCTATTTATCTGAGCATCAAACGCCAACGCACCCCAATGATCTGCTACAACACAATGCACTGTTTTATCAGCTACATGATGTCTTGCAAAATGAGTGGCAATTTAGCGATCAAGGTATTACTCACAAGGTAAAGCTGAAGGGTAACAGGGCTTCAAATGATGGGGACCTAGTGAGACGCTGGTGTGTTGCAGGGAAAGGGATCGCTATTAAGTCTTGTCTCGATATGTCCGATGACCTTCTGAATGGGCGTGTCGTCAGTATTATGCGCAATTATAAGCCCACACCGACCGAACTTTGGTTGGTCTGCCCTAGCAGACAGTCAATCACGCCAACGGTTCGTTTATTGAGAGATTTGTTTAGAGAGAAAGCCAGTTCAATTCTCGACCAATTAGTGGAAAAGAAGGCAATTTAATGGGTTTACCTTCCCAATCTACCGATCACGAAGGGGTCAGCGCATAGTGATATCCATTCAGACAACGATAGGCACTGTCGCTAACTACTTAGACTGATTGGCCGTCTTCTTGGCTAGCTCTTGCATGGCTTCAGAAAACGTTGTGGTACGGCCTTTAGTTTGTACCTGGACGACCTTATATCCCATATTCTCTAGTGCTTGGCGCTCGGCCAATACGGCTTGGTCGTCTTGCTGACTGCCCTTAGCAGGTTGATGAATGTAACACCCTTCCAATTGACCATCTTCGACTAGTTGGTGGTGTTTCAGTGCGTTGATATCAAGTTTCATACGGTTTCTTGTCGTTAAAGTGGGAGTATCTGCGGCAAATCATAGGCGCTTTAGCGGTTTTACCACGCTATCTAACCCTTCAATTTTGAGTGCGAGGCACAGCTTCAATAACTGACCAAGCTCACCGTTCGGCCAGCCTTTTTTATCGAACCACAGCAGGTATTCTTCAGGTAGGTCAATGAGCATGCGGCCCGCGTATTTGCCAAAAGGCATAGGGGTGCGAGCCAGTTTGATGAGGTTTTCTTTTTCAAGCATGGTGGGGTAACCAGAGTGCGCTGTTTGGATAAATGGGTCGCGCGATACCCTAACATGACTACCCTTCTCGCACCACATGTGCGTATTCGACAATCACTTGATTGCCTTCGATATAGGCGTTTTGGATTTCGCCATCAACGCTCATACGGCTCTGCAAGTAGACAATTTTCGGTCCCTGATCGCTGCGTTCTTTTAAGCTGGGCACCACCAATTTGGGGTCTAAGTGAAGTAAGTGACAGAACTTGGTGACAAAAGGCATTGTCATCGGCGCCTCACCGCGCAGCACGCGCGAGAAGCTCAGTTGGTTCATGCCCAGTTTCTTCGCAAACTCCATTTGCGTTAGGCGCATCTTTGATTTTTGCGACATCCAAGTCGTGTAGATCGCCTCTCTGTCTTGTTCGGTAAATTCCATGCTGCTCTCGTTGTTCAATGGTCGCGATAATAAAGTTGAGTCAATAAGGCGGTATTGTCCGCGCAGCGCGTCAAGACGATGTCAGAGAGAAGTTAGCGCAATTTGAATCTTTGGCGAGAAATCTGCGGGCACAAAGTGCCCGCGATATATCGAGGGGAGAGTTAGAACAGGCTCGCTAGCAGGCGCTTAAACCAATCCACCAGCTTCTTAAACAAGCCACCTTCCTCGACAGGTTGCTGGGCAATCAGTGGGGCCGTCGCCACGGTTTCGCCATCGATGCTGTAAATGACTTGTCCTAGGGTTTCGCCTTGTGCAATCGGCGCAACAAGATCGGAACTAAATTCAACTTCGGCGGTGAGCTTGGTGACGTCTCCTTTCGCTAGAGTGATGAAAACATCTTTTTCCACACCCACGTCCACGGTATCGGTTTTACCCATCCACACTTTAGGTGAGGCGACCGATTGACCGGCTCGGGTTGGCGAGATGGTATCGAAGAAGCGAAAACCGTAGCTCAGTAACTGCTTGCTTTCTGACTCACGTGATTTGGTGCTGCTTGAACCCATCACAACCGATATCAAACGCATGTCGCCACTGGTTGCTGATGTCGCTAAGCTGTAGCCGGCGCCGCTGGTATAACCGGTTTTCATACCATCGACATTCATGCTGCGGTCACGCAATAAACCGTTACGGTTGTATTGAGTAATGCCGTTGTAGGTGTAGGAGGTTTCGCTGTAGAGCGGATAAATGTCCGGTAGATCACGAATAATCGCTTGGCTGAGCTTAGCGATATCCCGAGGTGTGGAGAACAGACCATCGCTATCTAGACCATGGGGGTTGGTGTAGGACGTGTTGGTGAGTGTCAACTTGTCCGCCCAAGAGTTCATCAAGCTAACGAACGCGTCCTCGCTGCCTGCCACATGCTCAGCAATGGCGACACTGGCGTCATTACCTGATTGAACAATCAACCCGCGGTAGAGATCCATCAACTTCACGTCGGTGCCGACTTCAATGAACATCTTCGATGAATCAGGGAAGTTCTTCGCCCATGCGCGTTGGCTAATTCGAACATCATCGTCTAAGGAGATGTTGCCTGCTTTCACTTCTTGCCCAGCGACATAGGCCGTCATCAACTTAGTCAGACTGGCTGGGTTAAGTTTGGTGTCGGCGTTTTTCTCGACTAACACGTGACCTGTGTTGTAGTCCATCAAAATATACCCATTGGCGCCCAACACCGGCGCATCAGGAACAATCGTTGGAGCAGCCACTGCTACGTGAGCAGTCGCCAAAGAAGAAAGGAAGACCGACGCTATCAAAGAGTGTTTTTTCATATTTCGCGGTAAATGTCCTGTTGGGTTAACACACATACCTGAGTATAAACAACCTGATGCTGCTTGCAGCCCTGTTGTAATCAATGGTTACTATTGAGCGAGATTTGACGTAAAAATCACACGGCAACAGGTAAAAAGAGTAAGGACGAAAAAGCCAGCGACTGGTCGCTGGCTTTAGCAATAGGTCACAACACTCAGCATCGATGCTTAGTGTGGATTTCGCTTATCAATTTGCGGATCCGGAGAGCGTTCGTTTCACCGAAAATGGATTTTTGATGCGTCGGTTGCGGTAGCGATACCAAAGGTACGTCGCGACGATAGAGAAGTAGAGGTAGCTCATCACAAATACCAGCGGTGAAGTGATTAGGCCTTGTGATACACCGAAGAGCACGCCCGCTGCGGCGACAAAAAATTTCGCGAACAAACCGAGTATCAACATCGCCAACGCCAATTGCGGGAATTGAACACGCTGAAACGCGCACCAGTAGCAGCTTGCGACTGCCAGTGTCGCAATCGAAACACCGAGCAAGAAAGAGTGAAAGTGATCAGCAGACGCTACGCCCGCAGATACAGACATCATAAGGATAAGAAACAGTTTCATTGTGTGCCTCGCTTTTTAAACCTAGAAAAAAGCTTCCTTTCATTTTCGCAAACTCATTTTGCGTATATTTTCGCCTTTCCCCCACCAAATGCAAGCGCGTTTTTTGACCCAAAATAGGCTCATCCGACCAGAATCAACAATGGTTAAATAATTGTTACAGATAGATTTACTGGAGTGATTACATTACCTGGGCTTGCAGCCTTCACACACATAAATCGGCACAAAAATTACAAGTCGATAACAAACGTTACATCTAAAAATAGTGGCTGTTTTATGATCTAAATCACTTCAACACAGGCAAAAGTAGCGCCATTTATATACAGCAAAACCCTAGTTTTCATTTTTGATCCATAGATTGGCATAAGCGCATGCGTCATCAGTTTTAAAACATCGGTTACCCCACCTCTATAACAATGCGCTGTTCGATATTTACACGCTAGTCACGCTCTGATACCTTTCGCGCACTCAACTTTGTGCATTCCAACGGATGTCATTCACTCATGCCTTCAGAATACCGAATCAAAAAAATCGTCGAAATCGGAGACACGCTCCATCGCAGCGGCTGTGCGCCTTATAAGCTAGAAAAATACACTAAGTTTTACGCCCGTAAACACGACGTCGATGTGATGGTTCAAGCCACGCCTACCACGGTGAACTATCAGTTTCCGGATGACAATAACGCCGTCGTGATGCGCCGCCATCCTCTCGCGTCGATCAATCTGAGTTTATTGGCCAATACCATCATTCGTATTAACCAACCCAGCTCCGAACCTGTTCCAGAGCCTATCGGTTACCCGAAATGGGTGATTGCTCTGGCGAACATGGGGATTCCACCGGCCTATTTGATGCTGGTCGGCAGTACCATCGATGCGATTTTACTCTCTGTGCTACTTGGTTTTGTGGTGTGGATGACGCAGCAAGTGTGTAAAGCTCGCCGTGCGATCGCGGTGGAGTTTGTCTCGGCGTTATTGACTGGCATTCTGGTGGCCTATTTTGCCAGCACATCGGCGCAGATACCGGTCTGGGCACTTTGTATTGCCTCCATCGTGCTGTTCGTTCCGGGGTTGTCGATTGCCAACTCCCTTGAGTGTCTCGCCTTCAATGATTTGGTGTCTGGCACGAGCTTACTCGGACAAAGTGCGCTCTCGTTGATTAAGCTGTTTGTCGGTATCGTCATGGGGCTCAACATTGGTGAAGCCATCTGGGGGCAAGCTGCCGCTAGCACCTACATCAATCAAGTTCCGATTTGGTTACACGTCAGTGGCCTGTTTCTGATTTCGATTTCACTCGGCATTATCTTTAACGCAAGACCAAAGGACATTTTGCTGGGGCTGCCGGTAGCGATGCTCGGCATGTGGGGGCCATTTTATTTAGGCTTTGAAAGCGGCTGGGTCGTCGGAACTTGGGTAACGACAGTGCTGATCACTTTATACGGCACATGGTTGGCGAAAAAAATGGAACTGACGGGTAGCATCTACATTGTGCAGGGCATCATCATTTTGGTTCCGGGTAGCCGCGTGTTAGTCAGTGCGGGCCAATCCGTCTTTGAACAATCGATTTTGCCCATTCCAAGTATCGGGCTTTCTGCGTTGTTTATGTTCTCAGCGATCGTGGCAGGGCAGATTACCGCATACTCCCTCTATTCGCCAAAGATTGAACGCTAACGCCAAACACTCTGGCCTCTGAAATTAAGAACCCTATTCGATAGTCACCTTTAGGCAGCTATGGAGTAGGGCTCTTTGCCTTTGTATTTCATTTTACGACTGAAACTGCCTTTGCCTTTCTTCGCTTTCTCTACTTGTGTTCGATACATCGAACTCGTCACAAGTGCTTTTAAGGCGTTATCTTTCACCACCCCTCTGCCCATATCATGCTCCAACGTCACACTAGGCGTGAAATCGCCCTTACTTTTTTCCATCACTTTTCCTTTTTCTCTTTGATTTGTTCGGTTTATAAAACGGTTTATTCGACTGATAAAACACTCAATAGCAGGATTTCACCAGTCACTTAGCCACACATTCAACCAAGCAATCGAATGTTACACTAGTTATACGAACTACGATAATATTTTCGAAAGTAAACCTAGCGCAAAATTCTAATGAAAACATTTGTTTTTCTAAATTATTTACACCGATTTTTATTGACTTAGTTGCACTTAGCATTAGACTGTCAGGCAGCTAGAAAACGGTTCTTGTTTACTTTCGCCGTTATCGTTAGATTTCTTGTATATCTGCCTTAACGTCGTGCGCAATAGCAATCTCCTTTTCCACGCTATAGGTGCCGTCATGGCTTTATAAGATTTATCAAGGATATACATTATGTCTAACACTGTTACTGGTACAGTTAAATGGTTCAACGAAACTAAAGGTTTCGGTTTCATCCAACAAGAAAACGGTCCTGACGTTTTCGCTCACTTCTCTGCAATCACTGGCGACGGTTTCCGTACTCTAGTTGAAGGTCAAAAAGTTGAGTTCGTTGTTTCTCAAGGTCAAAAAGGCCCACAAGCTGAGAACATCAAAGTACTTTAATTTTCAAGTACTAAAGAATTATGATAGCCAGCATTCGCTGGCTATTTTTTTATTGAAGTATTATGGCACTCAAACCCACTATTTATAAATTTCGCATCAACTTGTCTGATACCAATCGTGACTTGTACGATGCCACTCAACTGACGCTTGCCCAGCACCCGTCAGAAACGACCGCTCGTATGATGGCCCGCGTCTTAGCGTACTGCCTACAATGGCAACCGGATTTAGCCTTTACTAAAGGTCTCTCTACTACCGAAGAACCTGACCTTTGGGTCAAATCACTCGACGATCAAACACTGCTTTGGGTCGATGTGGGAGAGCCTTCTCTTGACCGAATCAAAAAGTCGACGCGAATTGCTCAGCAGGTGATCGTCTACTCGTTCAATAGCAAATCTGATGTATGGTGGGAGCAAAGTAAAAACAAGGCCCATCAATACCCTGCGTCGATTTACCGTTTAGACGCTGACGCCGTCGAAGCGCTTGCCAATGTGGTCGCTCGCACGATGGATTTGTCGGTGATGATCACCGGCGATAGTCTCTTTATCGATTGTGAACAGGGTTCATTTGAAGTCGCAGTCACGACACTTCAGCATCAGCACTGATCCTCTATTCGGGCGACACACCCATTGTTGTGTCGTCCTTTTCAACACATTCTCTTCAAATACACTAAGCTAATATCTGTGACTTATAGGTCACTCATAGTTATCCTTTCGGTCCTGTGCCACAATGGACGCTCACCATTGTAAAAATGGGTACTTACCTGAAAAAACACGAGATTGTGTATGCCTGAAAAGAAAGTGTTGGTGCTTTACGCACACCCCTCTTCTGCGCGTTCAGAAGTCAATCAGCGACTGTTTGATGCAGCCAAGCAATGCCAAGGTGTCACCGCGGTCGACCTCTACTGGGAATACCCAACCTACAACATCAATATAGACAGAGAGCAGCAACGTTTGCGCGAACACGACGTGGTGATTTTCCAGTTTCCGCTTTATTGGTACTCCACGCCCGCCATTTTAAAAGAGTGGCAGGACTTGGTGCTTGAGTACGGCTTTGCTTACGGGCAAGATGCCAATGCGCTACACGGTAAGGTGTTTTTTTGCGCTTTATCGGCTGGAGGTAAACAAGATGCCTACCAAACCGACGGTTACAATCACTTCCCCATTCGTGCGCTACTGCATCCCATTGAACAAATGGCGACACTCACTGGCATGACCTACCTACCACCGTTTGCTCTTTTTGGCGCTCGAACCGCTAAGGAAGATGGTCGGATTGCGGCTCACTTATCACAGTGGACCCAACTCCTGAATGATCTGGTCGCAGACCGTGTGGAGGTCAATAGCGCCGCAGATGCCGCCACACTCAATGACTATCTGAGTCAAGGAGGCCATGCATGACCCTCTATTTTCTCCAAGCCTTTATCTATTTAGTCGCGGCTGTGATTGCCGTGCCCTTAGCCAAGCGATTTGGCCTCGGTTCTGTGCTGGGCTATTTGATTGCGGGCGTGGTGATCGGGCCCATTATCGGTTTGGTCGGTGAAGAGACCACTACAATCCAGCATTTCGCTGAGTTTGGTGTGGTGATGATGCTGTTTTTAGTCGGCTTAGAGCTTGAACCTAAAATGCTCTGGTCAATGCGAAATCGTCTATTAGGGCTGGGCGGATTGCAAGTCACGCTCACGACACTGGCCACCATGTACATCGCGATGTGGTTTGGGATCACATGGACGATAGCGTTAGCGATAGGGCTGATTTTTGCCCTCTCTTCGACAGCGATTGTCCTGCAAACCTTTAACGAAAAAGGGCTATCCAAAACAGAGGGTGGGCAAAACGCCTTCTCTGTGTTGCTCTTTCAAGATATCGCCGTCATCCCTATGCTGGCCTTTATCCCGCTGTTAGCGTTACCTGAGTTGGTCGAGCAAGCACAAAACCTGGCAGCTAATGCCGCCGAGCATCATGAAGAGCTCAGCTTGGTCGCGCATCTGCCAGGCTGGGCGTATGCGATGGTGATTGTCGCCTCAATTGCAGGGCTGGTCATTGGTGGGCACTACCTGAGTCGGCCACTGCTTCGCTTTGTAGCCAGCTCCGGCCTGCGTGAAATATTCACCGCAACTGCTCTGATGCTGGTTGTGGGTATCGCCGCGTTGATGAGCTTAGTTGGCCTGTCCCCCGCACTGGGCACCTTTTTGGCGGGGGTTGTTCTGGCAAACAGTGAGTTTCGTCATGAGCTCGAATCCAACATTGACCCCTTTAAGGGCTTGTTACTGGGGCTCTTTTTTATCACGGTCGGCGCTGGCATCGACTTCTCAATTCTCTTTAACGATTTCTTCCTGATTATTGGTCTAACACTGGGCGTGATGGCACTGAAAGGTGGCATCCTTTATCTTCTTGCTTGGGCTTTCCGAATTAAAAACAACAACCGTTGGCTATTCACGCTCAGCTTGGCGCAGGCAGGGGAATTTGGCTTTGTGCTGCTCAGTTTCAGTATGCAAAATCACGTATTACCGTTTGATATCGCTCAGAGGCTCTCTTTAGTCGTCGCGCTATCGATGTTCCTCACCCCTGGCTTATTCATCTTTTACGATAAGTTTATCTTGCCGCGTTTTCAGACGAAGGCCAACGATCAGGACGCCGATGTGATTGATGAAAAAGGCTCAGTGATCATCGCTGGGATTGGTCGATTTGGCCAAGTGGTTAATCGCCTACTGGTCGCTAACGGCGTACACACCGTTGTACTGGATCACCAAGCGGATCAGGTGGATATGATGAGGCAAATTGAGACCAAAGCCTACTTTGGTGATGCGACTCGTCCTGATTTACTCCATACCGCAGGCATTGAAGAGGCGGCGATGATCATACTCGCCATGGATAATCGCGAAAGCAGCGTAGAGCTGACTAAGTACGTGAAACACACCTACCCTCATGTCAAAATTCTTGCCCGTGCGTTCGATAGAGGACACGGCTATCGTCTTCGTCAGGCGGGGGCTGATGTCATTGAGCTAGAGACGTACCACTCCGCCCTAGAGATGGGCGCGCAAGCTATGAGGGCCCTAGACTTTCATCCGTTTTATGTCGAGCAACATAAAACCGCCTACAAAGAAGTGGAAGAGCGCAAATCGGATATGCTCTATCGCGCTTGGGAGGATGATTCCCACGGCGAACGTTTTGACAACAACTATCGCAAGCTCTTTATCGAGTTAGAACAGCAAATCAAATTGTCGATGTCCACCGATAGACAGGATCAACATGAACCCGGAGAACGAGGTTGGACACCACCCCCCAAAGGATACGCGGACAAACTTGATGACAACGATCCCCAAGATCGAGCCTAGCTCGGTCGCCATGTTTTACCAGCAATGAAGTGACCATGAAGAGAAAATCCAACAGCGCTACTAACACACAGACAAGCTCACAGACAAGCTCACAGACAGCCTCATTAGGCCAGCAACTGTTCACCATGACTTGGCCTATGCTGTTTGGCGTCCTTTCGCTAATGAGTTTTCAATTAGTGGACAGTGCATTCATCGGCCAACTCGGTGTGCTTCCACTCGCGGTGCAAGGATTTACCTTGCCTATCCAAATGATCATTATTGGCATTCAAGTTGGCTTAGGTATCGCCACGACAGCAGTCATCGCCAAAGCACTGGGCGCCAACGACACTCGCTACGCCAAACAACTGGGTGGGCTAGTCCTTACCATTGGTAGCGTAGGGGTTGCGGCCTTCGCCGTTGTGCTTTATCTACTGCGCAAGCCAATACTGAGCCTACTCAGTGCACCAGACTCTGTCTTACCGATCATCGATACCTACTGGATCGTTTGGGCGGCGAGCGCATGGGTCGGCGCGGTATTGTACTTTCTCTACAGCATATGCCGCGCCAACGGCAATACTCTGCTACCCGGCACCATGATGATGGTCACCAGCGCAATAAACTTAGCGCTTGATCCTGTGTTTATTTTTACTCTCGACCTTGGGATAAACGGCGCCGCAATAGCCACCATTGTTGCTTTTGGCTGCGGTATTCTGGTCGTCGCCCCTAAAGTGCTGCGTAAAGAGTGGATGAGCTTTGATTGGAGTGACTTGAACGTGCTCAGCAGCGTGCGTTCTATTGGCAATATTATGGGCCCAGCGATGGTCAGTCAGCTCCTTCCGCCCCTATCTTCAATGCTTGCGACCAAGCTTGTTGCCGGTTACGGCACCGCTGCCGTGGCCGCATGGGCATTGGGGTCGCGCTATGAATTTTTTGCCATCGTCTCAGTGCTGGCATTGACGATGTCTATGCCCCCGATGGTCGGTCGCTTACTCGGCGCCGGCAATATTAAGGATATCCGCCAACTCGTCACGATTGCGGTTAAGTTTATTTTGCTGTTCCAGCTCGCGATTGCACTGGTGACCGGTCTTAGCTCGGGTCTGTTAGCCGATCTCATGACGGGGGAAAATCAAGTCGAATCGATCCTCTCGATGCACTTGGTGCTAGTACCATTTAGCTTAGGTCCGCTGGGGGTGTGCATGTTGATGGTCTCTATTTCCAACGCTCTGGGTAAAGCCTACACAGCGTTAACCATATCTGCCTTGCGACTGTTTGCCTTCTTCCTACCCTGTTTGTGGGTCGGCGCTTATCTCGGCGGGATTCAAGGGCTCTTTTGGGGAGCGAGCATCGGTAATCTCCTCGCGGGTGCCTGCGCTTGGGTACTGTATCAGCGTACGTTACGCTCGATTGAATCGGCCAAATAAAATAAGTTGAAATGAAAGGTGGCTTTCGCCGTTCTTAATACAAAGCAGACAAAAACGACGTACCTAGGAGAGACATATGGCAGCGCCAATCAAAGTAACCCTCTATCGCTGGGCGGGCAGTTGGGGACCATTCAAAGTGAACATTCCCTGTGGTGAGTGCACGCTGACCAAAGACATTCTCACTGATACCTTCGCCAACGAACTGGCCGATGTGCCGGTCGAACTTGAGGTGAAAGATTGGCTCTCTCATTGGTGGGAGCCGCTCAAAGCCGGAGCGTGGCATGCGCCAATTGTGATGGTCGAGGGTAAAGTGATCAGTCAAGGGGAAGCCCTCAACCGCGGTGTATTGGTGCAGTCGATCATAAAAGCATGGACCGAGCACGATACACTGAGCGGTAATATCGTCTTTGGTAAAGCAACATGCCCTTATTGTGTAAAAGCGAAGGCATTGCTCGATGAGGCTGGCATCGAATATCGTTATCACGACGTGGTCAAAGAGAGTGCGGCTTTGTATCGAATGATCCCGGAAGTAAAAGCGATCATCGGTGAAAAAACGCCCGTTACCGTGCCACAAATATGGCTGGATGGTCACTACATTGGCGGGGCAGACAACTTAGAGGCGTGGCTTGTCAACAAAGGATTAGGCAAGGTGCCTGACAATGTCGTCATTATGCAAAATCAGTCCTCTAACGGCTAGCACTGGCTATCAGGTTGACGTTTTGAACAAACAATTAAGCCCCATCGAAAATGGGGCTTAATATTATCTATTCGTTCGTTTGGCGTTAGATTCACCAGTGCCAGATTACTTAGCGATTTTGTTCAGTACACGCTTAAAGAAAGACGCTTTTTTCGCTTTTGGCTTGCCGTAAAACATTTCGTTCATGGCGTGCTTTGCAATCATTTGGCCTAGGTATGCACCTGCTAGATCGTTGTTCATGATTTTCTCCTCAAAGAATATGAGTGTGACTTTAATCACAAAAACAACAAAAGCAAGAGATATGTCACATTTATTTTATTTAATTGCACACTTGTTTCATTTTAGTGCGCGATAGATCATTTGGGTGCAAATAACGCTGCTCTCAAACGGTCACCTTCATGGCTGCGTGTCGTTAACTGCGCTTGGGTTGTTGGTAGGTTTTACCCGCCATTTGGTAGGTATCTTTACGCTTAACGTCAAACTGCGTATCGAAGAACCAAGCCACAAAGCGAATCACCTCATCCCCTTCGTTCATCACGTGCTCAATGAATTCCTGCTCTTCGCCTTGCTCGTTTTCTTGCAGAGTCACATGGTAAATACGCGATTCCCCATCGACTTCCGCTAGAGCAAACTGACCCGTCAGTGCCTCGGCCGCCTGCGCCACTTCTTCATCGCTACTGGCTTTCAGCATCTCTAATGCTTGTGGCAGACTGCCTTGTTCGCACAGTGCTTTCACTAAACTTTCAAACTCTTGGTATTCCATTGTCGATCTCTCATCGCATTCAAACCGCGCCATTGTACCTACATCCTCTACTGAGTGGTACTCCAGACGAAACCCCGTGCGTTTTCGTCGTAATCTATTAAGATGTGGTCTCATTACTTCCTAAAGCGAAACAATGAGCCAGTATGGATTGGATTCAAAGTGTACACAGTTACCTTCGTGTCGTAGACGAAGGCAGTTTTAGCGCCGCTGCGCGTAAACTCAACACCACCAACTCCGCGGTCAGCAAGCGCATTCACTGGCTTGAAGAGCGCCTCGGTGTCCAGCTGTTAAAGCGCACCACGCGCTCAGTCACCCAAACCGAAGCGGGCGCGCTTTTTTATCAGCGGGCTAAAGTCCAATTGGATGAGTGGCAATCGATCGTCGATGAAACGCGCTCGGTCAATCAAAGCCCAGCTGGGCTACTCAAAATTGGCGCGACCTTGGCGATAGGGTCGAAATTTCTTGTCCAATACCTCAATGATTTTTTGCAGATGTATCCCGATATTCGTATTCAGTTGCTGACGACGACCCCCGGCCAACTGCCAGAATTGAGTTTGGATCTTTTTATTAGCCGAGAAATCGAGCAGCTTAACTCACTAAGTTTCAAAGCCTCCGCCTTGTTTGAACACAAAGGCGCCTTCTATGCGTCACCGTCCTACATCGCGCAGTATGGGGAACCTAGCTCAGCGGATGATCTGCTCAATCATAATGTTCTGATGTGGGGAGAACGCCCACAGCGTGAAGTGAGACTCAGTCAAGGACAGCGCTTGAGTTTATCCGGAAATTTCGCCACCACCAATCCAGAGGCGCTGTTTTATGCGGCCAAAAGTGGCATGGGCATTTTGCTCACTTACGATGTGATGATTAAAGAGGATCTCAAGTCCGGTGCGTTAAAACGGATCATGCCCGACATCACTGCCGACGAAGCGACGGTGTATGCGTACTACCCAAAACTTGATTATCAGCACACTCGAACCCAACTGTTTCTCGATTATTTAAAGGCCAGACTCTCTGAAGAGCGCGTCCCTCTGTAGACGATGTTCTCACCCGCACTGCGAAGTTGAGCAATTGAGCAACCTGTCCATAGTTAAAGCGCTAGAGTCCGCTGAAGATCAAACACAGTCGCGGCGATCGCTTGGCTAAACACAATCAGAAGTGGGATTGAACAAAGGTACGGCGCACAATCATTGGCGAGATTACAAAGGGACTTCGATGGTCATCATCACATCGCCTTCGTAGTCATCATGCCAGCGGTAGTCGAGCCTCATTCTTGGCTCGCCGGCTTTTTTGTCACCAAAACCGACACTGAACTGCAAACCATGATTGCGTAACCACTCATCCATGCTCATCGTGGCCATCTTCTCTTCGAGCTCAGAAGGCATCCACACGCCGATACCAAAATAGTTGGACGATAAGTGGCGGGACAAAATTGGGTTGCTGGCACTTTTCAATACCCAATCATCCCAGTAAGAGGCGTAGTCTCGACTGTCATCATCGAGATAGAACTCAAGATCGTCGAGCGCTTTAACCGTGTACTCGATGCCATCTAGCATCGAAAAGCAGAGGCCTTGGGCTGAGTGAAACATCAGAGAGTTGGACGGCTTGTTTTTCTCTTCATACGAATAATCGTATAAATCGCATGCTTGTGATGCGAATGCCATTGCACCAAAACAAAACCCTATATATTGAGAAAAACGCATTCATATCTCTTATGTAACCACTAAATACACCCTCAATAATACGCTTTTTTACTCAATATGCGATTCACTTTTTCTGTTGTCAGGTGGGAAATAGGCGACTTGTCCTGTAGGGCATTTCTTATGTCCGTACTGCGAATCGCCACCTTTTCTGGACAACTCAATACAGACCAACGAGTTAGGATCTCCTCGGCGTTATAAAACTTGGCAAAGTTTAATAAGTTGTCTGGCCCCATCACAAAAGTTAAATGGGCATTAGAGTATTGCGCCTCTAACGCTTGCAGGACAGCAAACGTCGTAACGCCACCATCTTGGCTAAGCAAACTTTCTTCGATTGGCGATCGCTCGACATTAGGCAGCGAGAGATCATCAATAAACGCATCCACCAGTTCACAACGCAGCGCATAATCGAGCATCACTTTGCCCCATGCATGGGCAATACTTGGCACGAGCAGCACCTTATCAAAATGAGTCAACGACTCTATGACGCTTTTATGCCCTAAACTGGGTGGATTAAACGCGCTTCCAAACACCGCAATATGGCTCATTTTCTTCCTTTCTGCTGCTAAACGGTCGTAGCAGTTTTCTAATCTGTTCAAATTGGTATGATATCGGCTAGACGCTTTAAGGGTATCAAGAATATCCGCAAATTTGAAAATACATTTCTTGCAGGAAGGAAACACAATGGAACAGTTGATTCGCGATGAGATGCGTGTCTTACCTTCAATTGACCCTGAATTTGAAGTGACACGTCGAGTCGATTTTATTAAACGCAAACTGCGAGAAGCAGGCTGCAAGTCTTTGGTACTGGGGATCAGTGGAGGGGTGGACTCCACCACTTGTGGCCGCTTGGCTCAGCTAGCCGTCAACCAACTCAATGAGGAAACCGATGGCGGTTACCAGTTCATTGCCGTCCGATTGCCCTATGGTGAACAGAAAGACGAAGATGAAGCCCAAATTGCATTGAAATTTATTGAGCCGACACATTCTGTCTCCGTCAATATTAAAGCGGGTGTGGATGGTATTCACGCCGCCACACAAACCGCCCTTGAAGGCACCGACTTGCTACCGACTGACGCACCAAAATTGGATTTTGTTAAAGGCAACGTGAAAGCGCGCGCGCGCATGGTTGCGCAGTACGAGATCGCAGGCTATGTGGGCGGGCTCGTACTCGGCACCGATCACTCAGCGGAAAACATCACTGGCTTTTACACCAAGTTTGGCGACGGCGCCTGTGACCTTGCACCGCTATTTGGTTTGAGCAAACGTCAAGTTCGTGAAGTGGCAGCTCACCTCGGCGCCCCAGAGCTATTAGTGAAAAAGACGCCAACCGCGGATCTTGAAGAACTGGCACCACAAAAAGCCGATGAAGACGCGTTGAACCTCACCTATGATCAGATCGATGATTTCCTAGAAGGGAAACCGGTATCAGAGGAAGTCTCGCAGCGTCTTGTGCACATCTACACCATCACGCAGCACAAACGTCAGCCTATCCCGACCATCTACGATTAATCTTATCGATAGATGCAGCGCGTTTGACGCCCCGTCACACGCGCTGCCCCACCACCCATCACCCAATTATGCCCTCCCCCTACCCAACGTCCACCTAAGCCGCTTTATTCGCTATTATTGGTCGTATCAATAAAACGACTAGCACCTCGGCACTGTTTTCACTAAAATGCGACCGATCAAACAAATTTCTTTCATTATCGCGTTAATATACCCATTAAGCGCCGCTTAACGTCGCGTTGGCTTGGGTGATAATGAGCGACGTAATAACCAAAAACCATGCATGTTGCAGCCCAGGTGGCTGACTGTAGAAAAGTGTGATTGTTTATGGATCAAGATAAGTTTACCAATATTTATCGCTTACCCACGGCGATTCAAATTCGCATTGGCAAATGGCAGCAGACCTTCAACGGAACATCAGACATTGTGCTTCACCGTGCTATTGAAGCGCGTAATAAACAGTACCGTAAACCTGATTTTTTCCCGGCGGGGTGGTGCGTCAACCTGTTTGATAATCAGGACATCTCCATCACCGAGCATGGTAAGTATATTCAAACCGCGATGCGTACCATGATGGACCGTAAGGTGTCGTATAAACGCATTTACCTCTCTCGAGTGCCGCTTGAGCAAGCGACGCCAGCCCTGGTCGCGTTCAAACAAGAGTTCATCGCCAAGCACAATCGTGTGGCGAAAAAATACAATCAAATTAAGAAAAAACAGTTCTTGCGCTTCGCATTAGAAGAGCTAGAGACACTCTATCCCTCGATACCAAAAGAGAAGTTTGACGTAACCCTGTGGAACAAATTGGTGGTGTCAGAGCTCGGCCAAGCGAAGAAATTTGCTAACCCCTACTTCGTGAAAAAGCACACCGTCTAGACGGCGCTGAGATTACACCGCCTTGACGATATCAGTCTGACGTTAGAGGCCGCTATCATCACAGTCCGTCACTCGTATTTGGCTAAAATCTCTTGATAACGGCTTTGTCCTTGCTCACCTGGCATCGATTTAAGCCGTTCAATGCCGCGCTGCAAATTAGCGATGTTTTTAGACGCGTGCCCACTTTCTGATTCGCGGCACAGTTGGTGCTTTGGTGACCAAGAATACCGCCAAAGCGGCTAAAACAAAGCCCATCACGCCCATCGCATCGAACGATTCACCAAACATCAACCACGCTTGGAAGGCGGTGACGGGCGGAACCAGGTAAAACACCGACGCCACACTCGACGCCACGCCATTTTCCACCATATAGAGTAGCAAGAGAATCGCAATGCAAGAGAGCACGACCACCATCCATACCAAGGTCATGATAAAGGCAGGAGACCAAACAATCACATTGGTTTCAAAGGTCAGCGCGACGGGTACAAACAGCAGTCCCGCGGCAAAATACTGCACGGTGGCCCCTCCAACCATATCCACGCCTTGGCAAAAACGCTTTTGGTACAGGGTGCCCAATGTAATGCCGATGAGCGACACCAAACAGACGGCAACCGCTAAGGTTTTGTGTTGCTCGGATTGCCAGTCCATTTTACCCATAAGCACAAGGCTAATACCCGCAAACCCAATCACCAGCCCTAACCACTGCGAGGGTTTAAACGAGTGCTGAGTAAAGACCACCAACAAAAACGCAGTAAGAATGGGTTGCAGACCAACCAACAGAGAGCTAAGACCCGCAGGCATACCAAGATGGATCGCAAAGTACGTACCGCCGAGATAAAAGCCGTGAATGAACAGCCCTACCACGCCACTATGAAGTAACGCTTTACCTCTCGGCAAGCGACGACGAAGTAGCACAATCAACAGCAGGAATAACGCGACGTTGGCGATCATTCGCAGTGACAACAAGGTCGCTGGCTCGGCGTACTGAAGACCAAACCTTGCTCCAACAAACCCCGATGCCCAAAGCACCACAAACACAAAAGGGATCAATCGCGCCCACATACACATTCTCCTCGCTTTTTATTCTGTTTTAACGTTACTGTAGTGGGTACAGGTTGATTTTAAAGGCACAGATCAGGTTAGTTTTATGGGTACAGAAAGATGGACAGTCGCAGCAAGTATCGCCAAGTAGAGCAGCTCATTCGCCAAGGTATCGAGGAGGGTCGATATGCCAGTGATGACAAATTGCCCTCTATCCGCACTTTATGCACGGAGTTAGACGTGGGCAAAAACACCGTCATTCGTGCCTATCAAGAACTCGAGGCGCAAGGCGTGATTTATACGCAGCAGAGATCGGGCTACCGAGTCAGCGCCAAAACGACACCACCGGCCCCCACTCAAAGGCCCATGCAAGTCGATTTACTGAGCGCTTGCAAAGAGATTCTCACCTACACCCCAAGCCAAGAACGGCTCGTAACCGGGTCTGCACACCCTTTTATCGACACACCGGCGATCAAAAGCCTGTACGCCGAAATTGGCCGCCACAGCCGACGCCAAGCACACATTCCTAGCCATTACCAACTGCCACCGGGGAACGATTTGCTGATCCGGCAGCTGGCGAAAATAAGTCATGATTTGGGGGTGGATGCACGCGGTGAGTCTTTGTCTGTCACCCATGGTGCCCAACAAGCGATCAGCCTCGCCCTGCGTGCACTGACACAGCCAGGCGACATCGTCGCGGTCGAATCGCCTTGTTACTTTGGCAATCTGCTACTGATGGAATCGCTGGGCCTTAAAGTGGTAGAAGTGCCGAGTTGTCCTCGAGATGGCTTAGATCCGAACGCACTTGAACAAGCACTTGACCGCTGGGATATTAAGGCGATTTTAGTCACTCCCAACTTTACCAACCCAACGGGAGCCTGCATGCCACTCGCGGCCCGTATTCGATTACTAGAGGTGTCAGGCGCGGTGCCCATCATTGAAGATGATGTGTTTGGCGCATTGGCCTACGACCAAAGCATCACGCCACTGAAAACACTCGATAAGGACAACCGGGTCATCTATGTCAATTCGCTCTCGAAGATGCTCGATTCGCGGTTGCGGATCGGCTGGATTATGGCGGGTCAATACCAAGCGCAGATTGAGCGTTACCTGATGAGCGATAACATGGGCAGCCTTAACCTGATGCAGTCTGCCGTGGCAGAGTTTCTCACCACCGGTAAATACCGCTCGCACGTGCAGAAAATGCGCCGGCTCTATCAGCACAACACTAAACTGTTTATCACCCAGTTGGATCTCGCCTTGCAGCGCTATCCCACCCTTTCAGGTCGCTATTCACTACACCAACCGCAAGGCTCTTTTTTAGTCTGGCTAACCTTGCCCGACCACTGCGACAGTCAAACCATCTATCAACACGCGAAGCCACGTGGAATAAGCCTTCTCCCCGGCTCACTCTTTGCCACCGGCACGCAATTCCAACACTCGATGCGCTTTAGCTGCGCCAACTTAACCACCACCGCGGATTGGCAGCAAGGTATTGAGGATTTGGCAAGCCTCATCGCTCAATCCTCTCACTGAGTCTTGTTAGACAAGTAAAAGGGAGCCTGTGATTACCCTCACAGGCTCCCTTTTGTCTTTTTCGCTGATTGATTTAGGCAGCAGCTTTCTTTAAGCGGATAATGGCTTTAAGCAGATGATGACTTTAAGCACCTGACTATATTACGCGTTAGAGGCTTTGCGATGCCCTTCTTGCAGGTGGACAAAATCCACCAGATCGTCACCAGATACTTGATACGCCTGACCAAATCCCTTAACGAACAAGCCCTGCTCTGCTTTGAGATTAAACAGCACAAAGTCTTGCAACTGACTCAAGCCATCAATGATCTCACCAAAGCGCTCTTGCATCTGCGCGATCACTTGTCGCCATTGCTCGCTTTCTCGCTCCACAACGTGTGCAGTGGCATCAAAGGTTAAGCGCTTGCGAGCAAAGAGTTGCTTGGAGCTGTCTTCATCTTCAATCAACATGATGGACACCGTCGGGTTCGCCTGCAAATTGCGCGCGTGACGGGCAATCTCAGAAATCAGCACAAAGTATCCCTCTTGATTTTGTACAAACGGCGCGTAACTGACATTGGGTTTGCCATGTTCGTCGACTGTCGCCAACTGCAATGTCTTACGCGCTTGACGAAATTCTTTGATTTCTGGACCTAAGCGACCTTGCAAGCGTTCCTGCTTGACCTGTTGTTCCATGTTGAGCTCCTGATTGTCTTTCTCAATTTTATGATTGTTGTTAAGTCCTGGCGGTGCGCGGTTACTTTGATAAACCTTTATAATGCGCATGCCACTGGTGAAACTGTTCAACCTGACTCGCAATGAGTTCACGTTTTTCATTGCGCCCCAAGTAGATCTTGAAGATGTTGTTGCCCTCTTGACTAAAGAAACCAAAATAGTGGCTCTCACGTCCCATAAAAGGCTTACTGACTAAGGCAATCGCACGTACGTTGTCGAGTTTGAGATGCCCATGCATCTGACCTTCGCGTCCCATTAGGTTGTAGTAGCCGCGGGCCACTTTCCCTTTTGGAAACGGCGCTTTGACTTCAAAAATAGAGCCAAATGAGTGGACTATTGTCGTCACTGGCCCAAAGTCAACCAACGCTTCCAGCATAGCTTGCGCATGGTCGCCCGAGATCAAGGTCACCATCTCCGTCGGCAAAGCGGCCACCACGTCATACTCACTGACTCCTAACTGCTCTGCGATGGCAGCAGGCAATAATGCTGGGTCGCTGTCTAATAGCGCTGCGACTTGCTGAGCAAGCGTGTCTGGCTGTTGGGTCTTTGTCATTACTGAATCCATAAACGTTCCATTTCTAAGCGATTGAACCGACATGATGAGGGCTCATTGAGGCGGGTTGATAATAAAATTGTAGAACCTTGATCGCCGCTTGTGCCAAGTCTTGAGGTTTTATCCGCGAAGGCAAAATGCAACGGATCAGAGGTTTCTTTACCGAGCACTGATTCATCAAATTGATGGATATCCAACATGCTATTTACTCGCTTAGCGCTTGTCAGCTCTTGCTTCGCGCCAAAATCTTAAAAACTGGACAAGATCATAATTCCGCGTTAATGATAATGCAATTGATAATTGATCTTATTTGCATTGTAAGTAATAATCTTGGCAATTTGTTGATGTCGGACAAGAGAATTCACCGTGAATGTCAAACGCTACACTATCGCAGGAACGCTCTCACTAGCGGTTCACGGGGCCATATTACTCGTCGCTCATGAAGCGAAAGTATTTGCGATGCCCGCGGGAACGCAGTCTCAAAGTGTCTCAATTAACTTTAAAGCAGCGGCAGTTCCAGCGCCTAGTGTCTCGCCAGAGGCCGACCTGCCCGTGAAACCGGAACCTGCACCGATCGAAGCGGCAGCTATTGCCGAGCCGATCCCGACACCGATGTCCACGCCAGATAAACCTGCGGTGAAGACAGACACAGCTATTGTGAAACCGGACACAGCTGTAGTGAGGCCAGACAAAGCTGCGGTTAGACCAGAAAAAACAATAGTGAAAAAGCCGGTCAGCAAAGACCCAATCAAAAAGGTGGTCGCCAAACAAGAAACGACGAAACCAGTCGTGGCGAAAACGCCCCCAAAAAAGGCGGCGCCTAAGCCGAAAGAAACTGCCAAGGTGGCCAATACTCAGGCAGCGCCTGCCAACGCCAAGCCAACAGAAGCAACACCGGCTGAGCCTGCCCCAACGGACACCGCAAAGGTCCCACAAAAAGCCAATCAAGGCGCCAGCGCGCAGCCCATCTTGGTCGAGAAGCCCTCTTTCTTGAGTCGCCCAACCGCGCCTCACTACCCAAGACTGGCGAGAAAACGGGGCTTGGAAGGCGTCGCTTTGTATGAAATTTGGCTCGACGATGAAGGAAATCAAGTCAAACAGGTGCTTATCAGCTCATCCGGAGCCACCTTGCTCGATAAATCCGCGTTGGATGCGATTAAGCAGTGGCAGTTTTCTCCTCACACTGTGAATGGGCACTCCATGGCCCACCGCGTGCATATTCCCGTTCGTTTTAAGTTGGATCGATAATGGAACACATTGAACAAATACAGCAACAACTGGGCCTTATGGCTTGGCCCTTGATTTTCTGCTCTGCACTGACGGTCATGATCATCCTCGAACGCTTGTTCCAAGTTCTGGTTAGCACCGGTGTTGGCAAGCGCGCCGTATCAAGAGAACTCAACCAACTGAGCCCGACGGACAATCAAGCCATTGAGCAACTTGCGAAACGTTGGTCACCACGTCGTCCGCTGCTTTTTAAGGGTGTGGCCATGGTGTTAGCCCATCACTCCTTTGCTAAGTCACTTCGAGAAGATGTGGCCGGGATGTGGTTACAAGAAAAACGCCACCAGCTCAATTCTGGGTTGCGCCTATTGACCTTGATTGGCGTCATCAGCCCGTTGATCGGATTGCTCGGCACCGTGCTTGGGCTGATTGAGATGTTTAAAGGCGTCGCGGCCTCTTCGGGTAACATCACGCCCAATGATCTGGCTGACGGCCTTGGCCTCGCCATGCGTACCACCGCTGCAGGGCTTTTGATCGCGCTGCCCGCCATCGCTGGCGCGCAGTTGCTGGGATTGTGGGCCGACCGCGTTACCGCCAAGCTCGAGCACACATTAAATTACGTCAATTTATGGTTGGAAGGGGTCAGCGTGCAAGCCAATACACCACCGATGACCGTGACCAAAAACTCTGATGAGCATGTTCACCCCATCCGAGAAAAGCGAGTGAACGCATGATCAAGTTACCCCAAAATGAATCACGATTTGGGCTGACACCGGATCTCACACCACTGCTCGACATCATCTTCATCGTGATGGTGTTTTTGATGCTGACCGCGGCGGTAAAACTTGATTCATTGGAAGTGGATCTGCCCACCACAGACTCGAATCAGGTGTCTACGGTGGATAAGCGCTCTCTGACCATCAACATTCTCGATGCGGCGCCGCATTGGGCGATAGACGGCCAAACCTATCTCGATTGGCACAACTTTACGCTCGCTTTGCTCGAGCAACACCAATCGAACCCGCAACCGATCGTTATCGGCGCAGAGAAAACCGCCGACGTTCAGCATTTGGTCAAACTGCTGGCCTACTTACAAGAAAACGGCATTCAAGCCACGCAGCTGCTGACTGAGCAGCCCAATTAATTTAAGGCAAACCTTGTTTATGACTCAACGTACCACACTATCTCAGCACCCTAGCCAGACAGCGCGTGCTACACGAACTTTCTCAAAAGCAAGATGGGGACGCACGATCGGCCGCCTCACTGCGGCGGTGTCACTGTGTGCGCTCTCGCTCACCGCCTTCTCTCACCATGCGATGGCAAGTGAGCGCATCATAAGCGCCGGCAGCGCCGTTACTGAGCTATTGATTGCGCTAGACCAGCAGCAAAGTCTCGTTGCGGTGGATGTCACCAGTGAGCTGCCAGAGGGACTCACACTACCCAAAATTGGCTATCATCGCCAACTGTCATCAGAGGGGCTATTGGCTTTAGGCCCGAATCGACTCATTGGCTCCGATGAAATGGGCCCCGCTTCTGCGCTCGCTCAGCTTAAATCAGCGGGCGTCGCGGTGGATATTGTCAACACCAAACCGACTGCCGAAGGTCTACTTGAGCGCATTGATGAGATTGCCGCGCTGACGGATTCTAGCGAGCATGCTGCGCAACTCAAGCAGAATGTCGAGCGTCAACTGGCCAATTTAGAGCAGCGCCGTCAGCAGATCGCGACGCCGAAAAAAGTGCTGTTTTTGTTGATACATGAAGGTCGCCCCGCCAACGTCGCCGGTGCCGACACCACGCCTAACGCGATTATTGAACTTGCGGGCGGCATTAACCCTGCAGCTTCGACACTTTCTTCCTACAAACCGCTGTCGAGTGAGGCGATGGTCGAGATGCAACCCGACATTATCCTCGTCAGTGGCCGCAGCTACCAAAGCTTGGGCGGTGCGGATGAGATATTAAAAAAGTTACCGATGCTCGCCGCCACACCTGCGGGTCAAAACAAAGCCTTCATCCAAATTGATGGTCATGCTTTAGTCGGTGGATTGGGGCTGAAAAGTTTGGCTGAAGCGGAGCGCATCAGCGCGTTGCTGCTATAACCCGCCACTCAAGCGACAAGCCTCAGACTGGCAACATACAAGACTGGATTGTGACTTTAACGCTATGATATTAAACCTATGATTTTGAAAAGAATCCCGCTACCCATTACGCTCGGTCTTTTTGCTGTCTTGCTGCTTATCACAGCGATCAGCTCAATCACCGTTGGGCCAATGAATATTGGATTTATCGAGAGTGTACAGAGCTTGTTGCTTAAATCGGAGCAACTGGCACCGCACGTGCATTTGGTGATCCATGAAATTCGCTTTCCGCGTACCCTACTGTGTATGTTAGTCGGCGCGATTTTAGCCCTGTGCGGCACGGTGATGCAGGGGCTGTTTCGCAACCCACTGGCCGAGCCGGGGATCATTGGTGTCTCTGCTGGGGCCTCCTTAGGGGCAGCGATCGCCATTGTGATGTTTGCCGATGTGTTCGCCGAATACCCAACCTTGATGAATATCGCCGCACTGCCCATGTTTGCTTTTTTGGGCGGCGCGTTAACCACGGTCCTGGTCTACAAATTGGGCACCAGTAAGCTCGGGACGTCTGTCACCATCATGCTGCTAGCAGGGGTAGCGATCAGTGCCCTCTCTGGGGCAGGCATTGGCTATATGAATTTCATCGCGGACGATCAAATGTTGCGCGATCTGTCGCTCTGGTCGATGGGCTCACTGGCGGGCGCAAACCTCACAAGCCTTGCGCTTTGTAGCGTCACCTTGCTGATTCTTGGCGCTTGCTTTTATCGACGGGCGATGGCGCTCAATGCTCTCTTGCTTGGCGAAGCGGAGGCGGCGCATCTTGGCATCGCCGTTCAGCGTCTCAAACGTCAGTTGATTCTACTGACCGCCATTGGCGTTGGGGTCACGGTGAGCGTCTCAGGGATGATCGGCTTTATTGGCTTAGTGATTCCCCATTTAGGACGCATGTTGACCGGACCAGATCACCGCAGCCTGTTGCCTATCTCTGCACTGATGGGCGCACTGCTGCTTACCTTTGCCGATATGTTTTCTCGTGTTGCGGTCGCCCCAGCTGAACTGCCTGTAGGCATCGTCACGGCGATCATTGGCGCACCGTTTTTCATCTATCTGCTGTTTCAACAAAAAGGGAAGATTTTGTAATGGACGCTCCATCCATCTCCGCTCAAGGTCTGTCGATGCACTTTGGTCAGCGCTGTGTATTGGATAACATCGACCTTGATATTCACGCCGGAGAAGTGACTGCGCTGCTCGGGCCAAACGGCGCGGGGAAAAGTACCTTGCTGAAATTGTTGTGTCGGGAGATCCCTTCACGTCACGATATTCGCTATTTTGGCCGCGCAGCAAACCAATGGCCAAATGATGAACTGGCCAGACACTTAGGCATGCTTCCTCAGCACAGTACCCTGAGTTTTCCGTTTCTTGCCCATGAAGTGGTGGAGCTTGGGGCAATACCGCTCAACTTGGCGCACAAACAGACCCAAGCGGTAGCGGCTAAGTACATGTCGCTCACCGATGTCAGCCACCTGAGTGAACGCTTGTACCCCTCCCTGTCTGGCGGAGAGAAACAGCGCGTGCATCTCGCGCGAGTGTTAGTCCAACTCGATCAGTCCGCTGAGAAAAAAATCCTCATGCTCGACGAACCGACCTCCGCACTGGATCTGGCCCATCAGCACAACACACTGCGAATTGCACGCCAATTAGCCGATGAACACCATACCGCCGTCGTCGTCGTGTTGCACGACCTCAACCTCGCGGCGCAATACGCCGATCGACTTGTGATTCTGCATCAGGGAAAAATTGCTTGTGACGCCAAACCTTGGCAAGCGTTAACTCCAAGTCTCATCGAGCAGGTGTACGGCTACCAAGCATTAGTCAATCGCCATCCCTCGTTGGACTTCCCCATGGTAATGCCCGCTGCGTAAATCTTAAGAGAGCAGGCGCCGTCTTAAGCCGGCGCGCTCCAATACACGCGCGCAAATTTCTTCCACGGATAACGAGGTGGTATTGATGTAGGGAATGGCCTCACGGCGAAACAGTGCTTCAACATGTTCAAGCTCTTGTTGGCACTGCTGACTACTTGCGTAATCGCTGTCAGCCAGTCGGTTCTGGCGAATCTGCGTTAGGCGCTCAGAATCGATAGTGAGGCCGAACAATTTGTGCCGCACCACTTCAAACTCCGGCAACAACCTCAAACGCTGAATATCTTGCTCGATAAACGGGTAGTTCACGACCCGCAAACCAAACTGCATCGCCATGTAGAGACTGGTCGGTGTTTTACCGCTGCGCGACACGCCCAATAAAATGATGTCCGCCTCATCCAAGCCTCTGAGAGTAATGCCATCATCATGTGCAAGGGTGTATTCAATGGCGGCAATGCGGTCAAAATAGCGATGTGAATCTTTACTGACACTACGCGAACGTTGCAACTTGGGTTTGGCCTCCATCTGAATATCGTCTTGGACTTTTTGCACCAAGCTTTCCAATACGTCGTAGCAATGCGCCGGAGCCTGCAATAGCTTGGCCCTTAGTTCACCAATCACCATAGAGAAAAACACCAGCGGCTTGACTCCGTGGGTACGATACGAGGCGTCAATCTCTTTAACTAGCGCCGCCAATTTCTCTTCACTTTCCACGAACGGAAAGGTCTTTTCATTCGCGTAAAAAGAGAACTGCCCCAAAACGACATGCCCTAATGTCTCGCACGTGAGTGCCGTGCCATCAGAAACATAGAATACATCACGACTTTGACTATCAGTTTGCATGGTTTGTTGAATAGCTAAAATAATGTTGAGTAGGATGACATTCATACTATCGATAATAAAACCCTGCTGACTATTACGTCCCCCACAGCTTTTTAAATTGGTTCGCCTTTTTTAAGTTGATACGTAATCGTTTGCTTTAAGTCCCTACAAGCTGCAATGTTTCTGGAGAAAGACATGCAAAAGAACACCCTCTGGTTTAATGGTCTATCCATGGATGATGTCGACAAAGTCGGCGGTAAAAATGCGTCCCTCGGAGAGATGGTGTCCAACCTAGCCAATGCGGGCGTGAGCGTCCCCAACGGCTTTGCCACCACCTCTTATGCGTTTAACCGCTTCCTCGACTTTGAAGGCCTAGATGACCGAATTCACCAACTGCTCGATGACCTGAACGTCGACGATGTTGAAGCCCTACGCCAAACCGGCGCCACCATACGACAATGGGTGCTTGATGCCCCATTCCCCGCCGACCTCGAAGCCGATATACGTGAGCATTATCTGCAATTGGTCGACGGTAACCCCGAGCTTTCCGTCGCAGTGCGCTCTTCTGCCACTGCCGAAGATCTTCCCGACGCCTCCTTTGCCGGACAACAAGAGACCTTCCTCAATGTCACCGGTGTAGAAGGCGTACTCGAAGCGACCAAGCACGTCTATGCCTCGCTCTTTAATGACCGCGCGATCTCTTATCGTGTGCACCAAGGCTTTGATCACCGCGGCATCGCCCTGTCTGCAGGGATCCAGCGCATGGTGCGGTCCGACAAAGCGGCCTCCGGCGTCATGTTTACCTTAGATACCGAATCGGGCTTTGACCAAGTGGTGTTCATCACCTCGGCGTGGGGGTTGGGAGAAATGGTGGTTCAAGGGGCGGTAAACCCAGACGAATTCTACGTCCATAAACCGCTTCTCGAAGCCGGTCACCAACCGATTGTGAAGAAAACCTTTGGCTCAAAACTGATCAAGATGATCTACGCCAATGACACCACGATTGGCAAACAAGTCGAGATTGTCGATACCAATGAGAAGGAACGGGAACAGTTTTCTCTGACCGATGAAGAAATCAAACAGCTTGCCCAACAAGCGATGATCATCGAGCGTCATTATCAACGCCCGATGGACATTGAATGGGCCAAAGACGGCATTGATGGCAAACTCTATATCGTCCAAGCGAGGCCAGAAACAGTCTGCTCTCAGAATGAACAAAACGTCATTGAGCGCTATGAGCTTAACGACAAAGCAAACGTGCTGGTCGAAGGACGCGCGATTGGGCAACGTATCGGCCAAGGTCCTGTGCGTCTTGTCGACTCACTGGATGAAATGAGCTTAGTCCAAGAAGGCGACGTGCTGGTTACCGACATGACCGACCCCGATTGGGAGCCGGTGATGAAAAAAGCCTCAGCCATCGTCACCAACCGTGGTGGGCGAACTTGCCATGCGGCCATCATTGCGAGAGAGCTTGGCATTCCTGCCATCGTTGGCTGCGGCGACGCCACGGAGCGCCTTTGCAGTGGCCAGGCGGTCACCGTCTCGTGCGCAGAAGGCGAATCAGGTTATGTCTATGAAGGCGAGCTGACGTTTGAGATCAAACGCTCTTCGGTCGATGAGCTCCCTCTTTTGCCAACCAAAGTGATGATGAACGTCGGTAACCCAGATCGCGCTTTCGACTTTGCCCAAATCCCCAATGAGGGCGTTGGTCTTGCGCGATTGGAGTTCATCATCAATAAAATGATTGGCATCCACCCGAAAGCATTGCTCAATTTTGACCAGCAAAGCGACGCGCTCAAAACTCAGATCCGCCAACGTATCCGCGGCTATCACGACCCTATCGACTTTTACGTCAGCAAACTGACCGAAGGGATTGCCACCATAGCGGCAGCGTTTTGGCCCAAACGCGTCATTGTGCGCATGTCGGATTTTAAGTCGAACGAGTACAGCAACCTCATCGGCGGCCAAAGTTATGAGCCTCATGAAGAGAACCCCATGCTCGGTTTCCGTGGCGCCTCGCGCTATATATCTCCTGTATTCGAAGACTGTTTTGAGCTGGAAACCTTAGCCATCAAGCGCGTACGCAACGAGATGGGATTAAAGAACGTTGAGATCATGATCCCCTTTGTTCGCACACCAAGCGAAGCTGCTTCGGTGATCGATCTTCTCGCCAAGTTCGATTTACGACGCGGCGATCAAGGGCTGAAAGTGATCATGATGTGCGAACTGCCGTCAAACGCAGTGCTCGCTGACGAGTTTTTAAAATACTTTGATGGTTTCTCGATTGGCTCTAACGACATGACGCAGTTAACCCTCGGGTTAGACCGTGATTCTGGCGATGTCGCACATCTGTTTGATGAGCGAAATCCGGCGGTCAAAGCCATGCTGAAAATGGCCATCGACGCGGCTACCAAAGCGGGCAAGTACGTGGGGATCTGTGGTCAAGGGCCATCAGATCATGATGACCTTGCCGAGTGGCTAATGCAGCAAGGGATCAGCTCCGTCTCTCTTAATCCTGACACGGTGATCGATACTTGGCTAAAACTGGGGACGGTTAAACCAAACCAGTAGCCCAGGCTGCGTAGTCAACTTAGCTAGCCCCTCTCGCGCCGCCTTCAAAGGCGGTGCTTTTTGTTATGATACCGAGCGCCATACGTCACTTAAGTGTTAATTTTTAGTAAGTTATCGTTTTGTCAGACTTACAAAATGACGCTGTTCCTTTAAGGTAAGCACACACTTGAAACAGGATGAATCGAGCTATTATGATGAACAAATCCCTCACTTTACTCTCTCTCTGCACTCTACTCGCTGGGTGCCAAGCCACACAGCGTCAGAACGCTACCACAGGTGAAACCGAAACCAATGCAACCACTCAAGGTGCCCTAATTGGCGCGGTATCAGGCGCACTCGTCGGCCTAGCGACAGGCGATAACGCAACAGAACGCAGACAACGTGCACTGGCAGGGGCCGCAGCGGGCGGCGCGGTGGGTGCTGGAGTGGGTTATTACTTTGACCAGCAAGAAGCGGCGCTGCGTGAAGAGTTACTCAATTCAGGGGTTCAGGTGAAACGGGTGGGAGAAGATCAAATCCAACTTGTGATGGAAAACGGAATTGGTTTCGCCAGTGATTCCTACCAGTTGGACGCATCGATCTACAACACGCTCAACGGCGTCGCGCGTATATTGGTCGAATATCCAGATACCGTATTGATGATTGCAGGACACACGGACAGCACAGGAAGTGAAGCCTACAACCAAAGTCTCTCACTCAAACGCGCGGAGTCAGTGAGAACCTATTTGATGTATCAGAAAGTGGCGACCAACCGCTTATCAACCCTTGGAATGGGCGAAAGTACGCCAATTTGTAGCAATGACAACGCACAAGGGCGAACCTGTAACCGACGGGTAGAAATTAGCATCTATCCCGCCAAGTAATTACTGCTCGCGTCTGCTCCTTAATCACAAACAACCAGCCACAAACAACCAGCGCCAGCGCATCAACTCGCTGGCGCAGATTCCCCTTCTCTGGCCCACTCCATCTCTTGCTGACGCAGCATCTCATCAAGCTCTGCTTTGCGCGCCTTGAAGCTCGCCATTTCTGCTTTTGGAACCGAGTTGGCCATCGGGATATTGGCTTTCATCGCATTCACCGCGCGGCCGCGGTCAAGGAGTTCGTAGTGGATATGGGGGCCGGTTACCCTCCCCGTCGCTCCAGATAAACCAATTCGCTGCCCACGACTTACCGTTTGGCCTTTGCGAACTAAGATTTTACTTAGATGCAAATAACGCGTTTTGTAGCGGCTGCCGTGTTCAATCACCACGTATTTACCTGCGTAAGGGTGGTCACGTGTCATGACGACAACGCCATCGCCCGTTGAGACAATCGGAGTACCGGTTGGGGTTGCCCAGTCCGTGCCGTTGTGCGGTGCAACACGTCCGGTAACAGGATGCAGGCGAGTAGGGTTAAAATGCGAACTTAAGCGATAGTTGCCACCGACTGGCTTACGTTGGAACGCACGCTGTAGGCTGTCCCCTTTCGCATCATAGTATTGGCCGTCACTGTGCAAATACGCCGAGAGGGTTTGACCACGATTGTGGATCTTAACCGCTTGTATCTCGCGATTACCCGTCAACGTTTCACCGACGTATTGACGAGACTGTACCACTTCGAAACGATCGCCCGCTCGCAAGTCACGAGCAAAATTGATCTTATCTTTCAGTAAGCTGACAATCTGGTCGACTTCGCTGCTGCCAAGGCCAAGCGCGTAGCCAGATTGCGAGAAGGTGCCGTTGATTTCGCCCACCATTGGAAAGGCTTTCCATTCGCCTGGAATTTTGACGTCGCTGTACTCATAGTTGCCATCATCCAACCGCGTGTAAACTGCACGCTCGACCAAGCTAAACTCAAGCTCCATCTTCGCCAGTTTACGGTTTTCATCACGCCAAAAACGCAAGGTATTACCAGGGCGCAGTGTATCTAGAGCAAGATAGTTTAAATCCGTCTCCATGATCTGCATCAGCTCGCTATAACCAAAACCCAATTGATTAAAAATGGTGCTTAGGTTATCGCCTGATTGGATCACGTATTCGTAATCTGGGATATCCACCGTCTCGTCGTGTTCAGCGAGCCAGTCATTCATCAGTGTGGATTCTGGGAGAGAAAGCTCGATAGTGCGATGATAGCGACCTGAATTCGGCGAAGACGACAAAGCCACAGCGATAAAAATCGGTAAACTTAATACGGCCATCTTTTTACGCTTAGAGAGCTCTTTCAAGCGTAATGTCAGACTTTTCGCTTGCACAATGCTACCTATAGAGAGAAATAACGAAGCCGTAAGATTACGAATTTATCCACTAAAAGTCATCTTTTCTAATGTAAAGATTGGATCGAAAAAGGCGCTTACGCGCCTTTTTGCAGTTGATGTCGCTAAAACCCTAAAAGCTCTATTGATAGGTCGATAGCAAGCCGTTGTCATCACCAAAGCCATTCGGCTTATATTGGTCTGCATTGGCATCATTGACCCACTTGTTGTTGTCGACCAAATAACGAAATTCGAAGTGTTGGTCTTTGGGTAGTCGGGTTTTGAATTTGAAGCTTTTCGACTTCGCCACTTTCTTCATTTCGACCGGTTGCCAATCAAGAAAATCTGCGACGAGTGCCACCGATTGGTCAGCGTTTGCTGCATCCAACTCGAAGGTGACTTCGACTTCATCTTTGGTTTTGAAAAAACGTTTGTTGATCATAGTTTACTCCGTTAACGACGTTAAAATGTCCATCTCATCTTTGTTAGCTTACAAATATGCGCAACAGTTTGCATCAAAAACAATGTAAAACCCTATTAATATTATGGTCGAATTGCCCAACTATTTTGTTCGGTCACAGTCATCATTATAGTGCGCGTTACTTTGGGTTCCTCACTCATAGGTTGATCTTCCTCACGAGTTCGCAGTGTAACGGCGATCACATCCTGATTGCGCTCTACCGCTTCCACCACGATTCGATCACCCAGCAGCACTGCATCACGCGAGATCATTCTCTGGCGGGTGGAATCATATTCAAACAGGGCTAGATAGTAAAAAAGACCACTGCCTTGATTGGATACGATGAGCGGCGCGGCGTAGCGGCCCTCTCCCAGTTCGATCAATTGATGCGTGTCGACCCAAATATCACCGCGTACTTCACCGTCTTGATATTGTCCTATCGCTCTTGCGTCTTGACGTCGAGTAAGCAAGCTGTAGGCGGTGGTTTCTGGCACTTTAATCGTCCAGGGATTGGGCGTCGCAATGCCAAAGACCTGTTGCATGAGAGCATCTTGCGTAGGTGTAGGCTGAGGAAACTTCGCTCGAATCTCCTCATCAGACAAACTGAAGCGGTAAAGACCGGCTGCGGCAACGACCACCAGCAGGACAATCGGAATCAATAAAATAAGGGGAATGGGAAGTCGGCGCTTTTTCATGATGATCACTTCACAACAGAGTTCTTCAAAGAGGGTGATTTTCAAACACATCGTATTTTCAAACATATAGTAACAGGCGGGTCAGTGAGGCAAAACGCCTATCCACGATTAATTTCGCCTACGGCTCTGTGCCACCACGAAATCACCATGCGCGTTCTGCTAAGAAGCCAGATAAGGAGGCCACATAAGTCAGCTGCAACTTTTGGGCTGACGCGTATAATGTCCTGCTTAACAAAAGGGGGATCACGGTGATTTCAAAACTACCACGCTGGGTGGAGCACGGCGCATTTTTATTGGCACTACTGGCCGGAACCGTCAATGCGATTGGCTTGTTGGGTTTCCAGCACCAGTCCGTGTCTCATATCTCGGGTACCGTGACACTACTGGGCACCAGCCTCTACCTCTTCGATCAACAGACGCTGCACCTCTTATGGGTGGTACTCAGCTTTCTGCTCGGCGCGATACTCAGTGGCGTCTTTATCGAAAGCACCGCGCTGAAATTGGGCCGCCGCTACGGGGTGGCACTCTGCTTTGAAAGTGGGCTACTTTTGCTCGCCTACCTGTTGCTTAAGGAGGGGCACACCAGTGGTCAATATCTCGCGTCTGCTGCTTGCGGGCTGCAAAACGCCATGTTAACCACCTTCAGCGGCGCGGTTGTGCGCACCACCCACATGACGGGTATCGTCACTGATTTGGGCATTATGATCGGTGCACGCTTGCGCGGGGAAAAGTTCGATTATCGTAAAGCCAAACTCTTCTCCTTTATTTTCGCCGGATTCTTGCTCGGCGGCACTGCCGGAGCGGTTTTATATGCACAGCTCAGCATTGCAGCACTGCTTGCGCCCGTTACCCTTGCCTTGTGTCTCGCGCTCAGCTATTGGCTCTACCTCTATATTTCACCCAAATAAACCCGCTTAGTTGCAACACAATCCCAAACAATTTAACATTCACAAAACAAATTACTGCATTACCAAGCTAATATCGAGTTTATGTCTGAATATTTAAGGATAATTATTGAATAGTATTGCACGGCATGACAAAAGGCAGTAATCTTGCGCCCCATGACTAAATAGGGATGTTTAGTGAATATGTATGCCAAGGGATACGGCAATACTATTGACCAGATGTAACACGAGATTTGTAATGCAAGAAAACGCTCAATCTATCAATCAGCCAAAAGGGAAGAAGAACTTCTGGATGTTCTTTATTCCGTCTTTGTTGGGTCTGTTTGTCTTTATGGCGCCGATCACGTTTGACGGTGACATCACTATCCCTGTGGCCGTATTGGCGAAATCGATTCAGGCACTGTTCGGTGACGCTCTGGTCGGCATGGTGACGTCCATCATTAGCTTCATGGCGGTTGCCTCGCTGCTTTGCCGTATTAAAACGCCAGCTTTTATTGCCAACAGCGACTTTTTAAACGGCCTGTTTAACCCATCACCACTTTGGCTTGCTGTGCGTGTGATCGGTGGTCTTGCCGTTGCGATGACCTATTTCCAACTGGGCCCAGAGGCGATTTGGGAAGAAAACACCGGCGGCCTAGTGCTGGAAGGTTTGTTGCCAACTCTTTTCTCTGTGTTCATTTTTGCTGGCTTGCTGCTTCCTTTGCTGCTCAACTTTGGCTTGCTAGAATTGTTTGGCACCTTGCTCAGCAAAGTCATGCGCCCAGTATTCAATCTACCTGGACGCAGTGCGATTGACTGCATGGCTTCTTGGCTAGGCGATGGCTCCGTCGGTATCCTGCTGACCAGTAAGCAGTACGAAAACAAGTTCTACACGCAACGCGAAGCGGCGGTCGTTGGTACGACCTTCTCTGCCGTCTCCATTACGTTTAGTTTGGTGGTATTGGCCCAAGTCGAACTTGAGCACCTATTCCTACCTTTTTACGGCGCTATCTGTTTAGCCGGTGTGGTTGCCGCGATCATCATTCCAAGACTGCCACCCCTAAGCTACAAGAAAGACACCTTCATCGACGGTACTAAACCGGATGCCGAAGCGGACGCTCTGCCAGCTGGACATAACAGCTTCACTTGGGGTCTAGAGTTGGCCCTGAAGAAAGCCTCACAAGTGACCTCGTTAAAAGGCGTGTTTTCTGAAGGTGTGCGTAACGCTGTTGACATGGTGTTTGGCGTACTGCCAGTGGTTATGGGTCTGGGTACGATTGCACTTGTGATTGCTGAGTACACCTCGGTGTTTGCCTTCTTAGGCCAGCCATTCATCCCATTCCTAGAGCTACTACAAATCCCAGAAGCCGCAGCGGCGTCGCAAACCATGGTGGTCGGTTTTGCGGACATGTTTATCCCTGCCATCCTTGCAGCTTCTATCGACAACGAAATGACGCGCTTTGTCATCGCTGCGATGTCTGTGACCCAGCTAATCTACATGTCTGAAGTGGGTGCACTGCTGCTTGGGAGCCGCATTCCTGTCAATATTTTTGAGCTGTTCGCCATCTTTATCTTGCGTACGCTCATCACCTTACCTGTGATTGCGGGTGTCGCGCATTTGATCTTCTAATGTGCGCCTCTGGTGACGATTGACGCAAAGCCCCGCTATGGATTTCATAGCGGGGCTTTGCGGTTTCTGTGCGTTGTCTATACTCAATAAATAAGAATCAATATTGATAAAAGGTTTTGCTCACCTGCAAAACAATCATATAATCAATAATTATATTAAAAAGACGTTATTGTCCGGACCTTTGGGGAGAGATCATGAGAAGAGTGCTTGCGCTGTTCGCTGCGTTGTCTGTTTTTAGTGCTTCAGCCTCTAGCTTAGTGATTCGCATCACCGATCGCGATCCTATCACCCTCTCTCATGAAGACATCATAGCGAATTTCGAACCCTCTACCTTCTCTACGACCCTACCTTGGTTCGACGGCAAAAAAACCTTCACCGGCTTCAAAGTCTCATCGTTAGTTGATTACTACCGCGCGAACAATACCTTCTCCGTCTCTTTTGTCGCCCTAAATGATTACGCGGCGAGCTCAAGAATCGAAGACATTCTTAAGTACGAGCCTATCGTGGCGTACGAAATGGATGGAGAAAAAATGAAAGTGCGAAATAAAGGCCCCTATTGGCTGGTCTTTAACTTAAGTCAGTTCCCTGAAATAGATAATGCTGCATTTCGTTCACAAATGGTGTGGCAGATCGATGAGATATTAGTGCATACCGCCGATGATGAGTCCAAAGAGTAAAGACGACCACTTACACACCATTCTTGCCAAAGCGAAAGTACTGTTAATCGTACTTTCGGCAACCCTGTTCATCATTAACCTCTATTTTCTTACCTCAACACGCCAGTTAGCGGCCTCATACAATGAACAGCAAAACCAAGCCACATGGTTTTTGTTTCAGTTAAACAAAGAGTTTTCTGAACTCAGAGCGATTACACCGTTCGCAGCGGACAGTGAAGAGTACTACGATCGCACCTTACTCAAATATGAGTTGACCTGGAGCCGTTTCGACATACTTCTCAGTAGCAAAGAGGCGGACAACCTGATTAGCCTTCCCGGTGCCGCCTCATTCTTTAGTGACTTGTTCCGTCAGTTTAAGCAGCTAGAACCCGAGCTAATAGCGCTCAACTCACCGGATCAGGCCAAAGCGCTGTGCGATGATATTGACGCGCTCTACATGTCGATGATTCAGTACGTCAACACCAATTTTAGAATTAAAAGTCCGCTCTACCTGTCACAAATGAGCCAAGCGCAAAGTTTAACTCAGGCGCAATTTGTCTTGATGGTATTGCTGTTTGTCTGCGCGTGTTTAGTCGGCTACATCATTCACAAAGAGGCCATTTACCACAAGCAATTGGCGCTCACCGATTCTCTCACCGGAGTGTCCAATCGGTTGGCCATGTTCAACGATATGGCCGAGTGGGTGGAACAAGGCCAGTCATTCAACCTCTACCTTTTAGACTTAAACGGCTTTAAGGAAGTGAATGATCGTCATGGTCACCAAGCGGGCGATGAAGTGCTCGCCACGGTTGCCCATCGCCTTAATAGACTGGAAGCCTACTGCTATCGAATCGGCGGCGACGAGTTTGCTTTAGTCTACCTTGGGGATACGCATCCACAGCATCACTGGAAGCAGATTGAAAGCTGCTTTAGAAAGACTATTGCTATCCGCGCGGGTACCCAAGTCTCCCTATCGACCAGTATTGGTACAGCGCACTACCCGCATGATGGTGCATCACTGAGCCGACTCATCTCTATTGCCGATGCCAATATGTACGAAATGAAGTTTGCCAAGCTTGAACAGAAATCCATTGGCTAACGCCTGTTTTGACGATTAATCAATGGTATCATGGCCGAAAATCCACTTCGTCAATGATTAACCTTATGCCTCAACACCCGATCAAATTCATTGCTGCCGACATGGACGGTACGCTGCTCGATGAAAACAGCCAGCTGAATCCGGAATTTTTCGAACTCTATCCACAACTCGAAGCGAAAGAGATCATTTTCGCGGCGGCCTCAGGCAGACAGTACTACAGCCTGATGGAAACCTTCTCCCCAATAAAAGATCGTATGATGTTCATTGCCGAAAACGGCACGCTGGTGATGCATCAAGGTCAAGAGCTCTACCGCTGTGAAATCGACAAGCAAGATATTGCCGATATTATTCGAGAGGCGAGACGCATAGACGGCGCCTACATCGTGCTGTGTGGTACTCAATCGGCATACATCGAAACCCAAGCAGAAGAAGCGCTCAACGAGTTCAAAAAGTATTATCATCGCTGTCAGTATGTCGAGGATCTTCTCGACGTTGACGATGACTTTATCAAAGTCGCCATTTTGCATTTCGGTGGCAGCGAAGCGCTGGTTTACCCAAGTGTGTCCTCACAGTTTGGCGATTCTCACCAAGTGGTGGTGAGCGCAAAAATCTGGCTCGACATTATGAACAAACACGCCTCCAAAGGCGCGGCGATCGAGCATCTACAATCCACACTGGGTTTCTCTTTCGAACAGACGATGAGTTTTGGCGACTACCTCAATGACCTAGAAATGCTCAAAGTGAGCTACCACTCCTACGCCATGGATAACGCGCATCCGAAAGTGAAAGAGGTCGCCCGTTTTCTTGCACCGAGCAATAAAGAGGCAGGGGTGTTTAAGGTGATCAAGGCCACCCTTCTCAGCTAACCTCGGCGTTGATAGAGTAAGCGTCGCGCAGTATGACGTTTACTCTTCTCCTTTACCCACATTTACACGACTTGACCTTACTTGACACCCGGCTTGCTACGCTTTAATTAGCCAAATAGAGGGAGGATTTGTCATGAAACGGGTTCTCGTCGGCATCGCAATGATGGCTGCTCTCGTGACGGGGCTATGGCTATTCGCTGAGCCGTCACTATTGGGTTCATCGCTTATATTTCAATGGCGCTCGGCACTGATTCAGTACTCAGGCATTGTGGCTATCATGTTGATGTCTCTCACCATGGTGTTGGCACTGCGCCTAGATTGGGTTGAACAGGTCACGCAAGGGTTAGACAAATCTTACCGACTTCACAAGTGGACGGGGATCGCGGGTGGTGTACTGGCTATCATCCATTGGCTCTTCTATCACCTTCCTATTCAATTGGTCAGTGCAGGGATTCTCACTGCGCCGCAACGCTTTTCTGGCCGTGGGCCTGCGCACCTTGGTAACGACCTACTCTCAAGCTGGATTCTTGAACTTCGTTCAACCGGTCTCGCTTTAGGTGAGTGGGGATTTTATCTGTTGATTGCCTTGATTGCGCTCTCGCTCTGGACCGCCCTTCGCTATCGCCCGTTTCGCGTCTCACATAAATTGATGGCTGTGGCCTATTTGATGGTTGCCGCACACTCTGCCCTGCTGCTCAAACACAGCTATTGGGGCACGCCAATTTACTTTCTCACCATGGCATTCATCGTGATTGGCGTCTTGGCTGCGATATATAGTTTGCTGGGGTTGATCGGACGTTACCATCAATATGATGCGCGGATTAGCCGCGTTCAATATCACCCTCTGAGCCGCATTTTAGATCTTGAACTGCATATGCCCACCTCTTGGCCCGGTCATCGCTGTGGACAGTACGCTTATCTTCAATTTTGCCATGAAGATCCCCATCCGTTTACGCTAGTATCTGGCTGCAAAGGGGATAAAGTGCGATTTCTTATCAAAGAGTTAGGCGATTTCACTACTGGGCTAAATCAGCGGGTTAACCTAGGAGATTCGGTTCGAGTCGAAGGGCCATATGGGCATTTTTCACTCCATCAATCTAGCCCACAAATTTGGATCGCTGGCGGTGTCGGCGTGGCACCCTTTGTGGCGGCTTTACACGGTTATGCCGAGCAGCCACCACGCGATCCGGTCTTCTTTTTCTTCAGTTGTCGCGGAGTGGATACGGCCATGCTCCAAGAATTGCATCAACTTGCGACACGCAGTGGGGTGACGTTGGAGATTGTCGATACGCGATACCAACCGCGCCTCACCATCGAAGGATTGGCGCAGCGCTTTGTGCATTTAGACCACTACGATGTCTATTTTTGCGGGCCAGAGTCGATGTCTGCTCAGCTTAAAAATGATCTTAAACGCCATCGTTTCGATACCGCGCATCACTATCACGAAGAGATGTATGCGATGCGTTAGCCACCAAATCGTACCGTCACCACTCGCCCGTTCGCGGTGACGGTATTGCAATAAGACCAACCTTGCTGCTTAACCAGCCTATCGGTGAGTTCCAGTCCTAGCCCAAAGCCTAGATCGCTGTCTTTCTCCTGGTCAGTGTCATTGTGGTTTTCAATCACCAATGTGTCACCCGTTTGCGAGATGACCACTTGGCCTTTCTGCGTGTGTTGGAAGGCATTACGCACTAAGTTCGTGATGACGATACGCGTCAGGCCACTGGGCAGTGTCACCTGAGTATCGTCGGTCGACTCAACAACGGTGACCGCTTTGCCATGCAGTAAATAGTTGAGCTCCTGACGGATCTGCATCACTAACTGGCCGATGGCGAACGAGGTGCTCGGTAAGGCTTTCTCCTCACGACGATTGAGCCACAGTAGGGTTTCGGTCAGATCGGTCATGGTAAGCGAAGCACGCTCAATGCGCGCCAATACCTCACTCTGCTTAGCGGGCTCAACCTGACGCTCGATCATTTTGCCCAGCAGCTCGGTATTGGTTCGCGTGACCGCAATCGGCGTGCGTAGCTCATGGCTGGCATAGCCAAGAAAACGCTTTTCACGCTCGACACTGGCTTGTACAGAGCGCAAGCTCGACTGAATCATCTCGGCGAGCGCATTAAGCTCTCGGTAGTGAAAATTGGGTATCGCCGCATCCAGCTTATCTTCATCCAACGATTTCGCCCATGCGCCCAACTGTTCAACAGGTGCCGACACATTACGAATAATCATCAGCAACACCACGGAAAAAAGCGCTATCGCACCAATCGCGGTAAAAACGATATAGAAAAATGGCGGCAGCTCATCACGGCTCATCGGCGTGGTGCGATCACGCTCGCCTATCTCTATAGCGGCAAAACGGCGCTCGCCATCTTGCTCAAGCTGCATAACAAAATAGCCTTTCTTCGGCGGACTGAGTAAGGGAATGCCTTCGATGTGTTTGAGTAGGCGGCCATCGGCCAAATCCTCTTGATCAAAATGCTGCGTGATACGGGTGGGTAAGTCTTGCCATCGCTTCGCAACCAAGAGGTCATCTTGCTGTGTGACCTGACCCGGCGCAACGTCGAGATGAAACGCTTGAGAATGGACAAAGCCGCGCATGGCCTCATCCATCCCTGAGAAAAAGTAGCTCACCGCAACGCCTGACATCCCGACAATCGCGCTACTGCCCATCGCCACCATCGCCAACACAAAATAGAGCCGTAGACTGCGCCTTAATCGCATACTCGCTCCTCACGTTTAAGCGCAAAGCCTCGCCCCACAAGAGTCTGTATCCGTTTGATTCCACTTTGGCCATCCACCGCCTTGCGAAGGTGGTACATGTGCACTTTCAAGCTGTTGCTGTCGGGCTGTTCATCCCCCCAGACGCTCTGCACCAGTTTGTCTCTCGAGACACTGTTTGGACTGGCGCGCAGTAACGTTTCCAGCAGTTTGTAGCCTATCGGTGTCAGTTTCATCTCCTGCCCATCGCAGGTCGCGGTTTGTGTGGTGAGATCGAGTTCGACTCCTTCCGCACTCAGTAGTGTCACTTCGCCACTGCGCCGACGCGAAAGCACTTGCGCGCGAACGATCAACTCTTCCATCGCAAACGGTTTAATGAGGTAGTCGTCTGCCCCGGCGGAAAAGCCCCCCAGTTTGTCGTCCAAGGTATCGCGTGCCGTCAGCATGAGAACCGGCACATCAAGGCCACTGGCGCGCAGTTTCGCGCACACTTCTAGGCCATCCATTTTGGGCAAATTTAAATCTAGGATCACCACATCGTAGCGCTGATTTTGTATCAGGCTGAGCCCCGCCACACCATTCGCCGCGTGGTCACACTCAATGCCCTCTAGCGCGAGGTAGTCGATAACCGCAGTGGCCAAATCGAGATCGTCTTCCACCAGTAAACACTGTAAATGGTCGCTTTTCATGCTCTCCTCCACACCCACCATCGATGTTCATTCTTTGCATAATAAGGGCTTAGACAATCATAGCCTAGTTCACTTGTTGAGTAACTCGACGTCCCGCTCCACTGATGCGCTGCTTGAGTGCCAACAAGAGCGCTCTGAGATCCTGATCAATCATCAACAGTGATGGCGTTAAGATCAAAGTGATCAAAGTAGCAAACAAGATGCCGTAACCCAGCGCTGCAGCGGCAGGGATCAAAAACTGCGCTTGCATCGAAGTCTCACTCAACAGCGGCGCAAGACCGGCAAACGTGGTCACGGATGTGAGCAGCACCGCTCTCAGTCGACCTGAACATGCCTGTTCAATCGCTTCTGATACCGACAGTTTGGCCTCTTTGACCAGCTCATTGTAACGAGAAACGAGGAGCAAGCTGTCGTTAACCACGACGCCACTTAATGCCAACACCCCATTCAGTGACAAGATGCTGATGGTCAAATCGTTCCACCAGTGACCCAAGATAGCGCCAACAATCCCAAACGGAATGGCGACCATGATGATCAAGGGCTGAACGTACGACTTGAGTGGAATCGCAAGCAGCGCAAAAATGACGATCAGAGCCAGCACGAACGTCGACTCCATTGAGTCGGTGGACTCCTTTTGCTGCTCAGCTTCACCGGTAAAGTCGATTTTGAGCGTCGGATAATCCGCTTTCAGTGTCTTCACCAAGGTGTTTTCAAGTTGTGCGACTAACTCATTCGAGGCGAGGATATCTTTGTCCACCGAGGCACTGACATACACCGCACGTAAGTTGTCGATACGGGTGATCTCTGACGGCTGATAATCCGAGTACAACTTCGCCACCGCCGACAAGGGCACCACAGTACCATCGCTGGTTCGCACGCTTGATTGCGCGATGTCCGCTAGCGTTTGACGCTCACCCTCAGGGTAACGGACCCGGACTTTGACTTCGTCTTTGCCCCGCTGAAAACGCTGTACAATGTCGCCACCAAACGATTGTAAGACTTGCTGAGACAGGCTGGCGGTATCCATGCCCATTGCACGGCCTTGCTCTGTCAGTTCAAATCGATACTGCGGCTCACCTAAATCAAGGTTGTCATCAATACCACTCACCCCGTCAATCGATTGCAGTACCGCTTTCATTCGGTTCCCGGCATCAGTCACAATCTCGTCGCTACTCGCTTTGAGTTCGACTTTAAAGTTGTCCACCATCTCCTGATGAGAGCGAATGCTGAGCTTTTTAACCCCTTCCATGTTACCCGACATCGCCAGCCATGCATCAGCAAACTCATCAATGTTATACGGCGCCTCTGGCGCTAGTTCCACTTGGATAGAGCCTGAGCGGTCGGCCGTGGCCGACACCTGTAGACTGGCAATCGCCGACGTATCGCTCTCGCCTCGCAATTGGGCATCCACCGTAAGCGCATGGCGCTCGAGGGTCAGTAAATTGGTTTCGGTTTGACCAAAACTGACATCGTTGTACATCGACATTTGAGCCGAGACGGTGTCGCCGGCGATGTCTGGAAAAAACGCAACGCGCACGGCGCCGGTGAGCGGCATACCAATCACTAAAATGAATAACGCCAAAAAGCTGAGTACGACGGCATAGCGAAATTGCAGTGCGATTTTAATCAGCGGCTTATACACACGTTGGTTGAAGCCGTTTAACCCTCGCTCCGCGCCGCTCTGAATGCGGTTCCAAATCCCTTTGTTGTCTTTCCGGTGAGTGTCAATATGCGCCAGGTGCGCCGGTAGAATGAACTTAGACTCCACCAATGAGAGCAATAAACAGATGGTCACCACGGTGGCAAATTGCGCATAAATTTTGCCCATGTTGCCATCAATGGCGGCAATCGACAAAAAGGCAGCCACGGTGGTCAGAACCCCAAAGACGGTCGGCGCCGCCACTTTGAGCGTGCCTTTAATGGTGCTCTCTATGGTGTCACCCTCAGCTCGGCGGGTCGCGTAAATGCTCTCGCCCACGACCACCGCATCATCCACAACGATGCCGAGCGCCATGATGAAACCAAAGGTGGTCATCTCGTTGATGGTCAGCCCAACGAAGGAGTCGGTCATAAAAAACAAGGTGCCAAAGAAGACAAAGGGCAAACAAGCTGCGACCCAAAATGCCACGCGCAGGTTAAGAAACAGCGCCAACACAATAAACACCATCGCAATACCGGTGAGCGCGTTGGTGGCAAGCAGTGATAGACGCTCTTTGATCATGGTACTTTTGTCATACCAAGTTTCCATGTCGACATTGTCAGGCAATACGTTACTTGCTCGCCACTGCTCAACCACCTGTTTGGCCTGCTCAACAATGTTGACCACATCACTGCTGTCATCCATCAAAATCTGGATGCCGATGGCATTTTGCTGGTTATAACGGGACAACGAGTAGCTATCTTCTTCGAACGTGTCGCTGACCGTGGCAATATCGCCAAGTAGAATCTGTGCGCCTGACTGAGTTGTAATGATGGGAATTTGGCGAAAATCTTCCACTTGATACGCTTGCTCTGACGCTTTGAGGCGCACGGTTTTTTCGCTGTTGCGCAGGCTGGTCGAAATGGCCGTCGCGCTTTCTGCGTTGATGGCATCCGAGACATCCGTGAGTGATAAGCCATAGGCCTGCAAAGCCTGCTCATTCACCTCCACCGAAATCATCCGCTCTAGCTCTGCATTGATAGAGAGATCGCTGATCGCACTCTCACTCAACAAATCGGATTTCAGATCTTGAGCCAAGATCTGCAATGTCGAACGGTCCGCATCGCCATACAGTTGCACCCAAATCGCATGATCCTGACGACGTGCTTTTTCGATGACCGGATTGTCCGCTTCCGCTGGCCAGTTGTTGATGGCATCCACTTCGTTTTTGACATCCGTCAGCAAGGTATCCAGATCGTAACTGCTCTCTTTTTCAATCGACACATAGCTGCCAGTCGAATCCGACGTAGAGGTAATGCGTTTGATGCCCGGTACGGTTTCCAGCGCTTCTTCAATTTTTATCGCAATCCCTTCTTCCGCCTGAACCGGATCGCCACTGTCATAGCTGACAGCAACACTGACCACATCAGGTTCAAGAGTAGGGAATGCCTCTTTACGCAACGAACTGACGGAAAACAACCCCACGATGATCACACCCATCATCAATAAGTTTGCCGCCACTGGGTTGCGAGCAAACCACGCAATCACACCCGTAGAGTGATTCGACTGACTCATGATTTGCCCTCCTCATTGGCCAACACTTTCATGCCGACTTGAAAACTGCTCAACGGACGCATCACCACTTGAGCCGCTTCTTCGCTCAGCGGATCAATATAGACGAAATTGTTGCGCTCAAATCGCTTAGTTGCAGCGGCTTTGACCAAGCTGCCTTGTTGGTTGACCATCCAGACTTCCCCTTGCTGCGAATACGCAGATGCAGGAATTTGCCAAAGGTTATCGACCTCAGGCCCAGTTAAAGTAGCTTTGACAAATGTACCCGGGTACAGCGGAGACGCCTGCTCAAGAGGAGTTTCCACCACCGCAATCACTGAACGCTGGCGAGTGGTCTCTGTGATATGTTGGTTAGCGCGATCGACGCGCGCTTGCCATTGGTGTTGGCTTTGACTGTCCGTCAACGTAACTTGCCACTGCGTGACATCACTCTGGCCGTCTGCTTGTAAGGTCAACCACTGCTGCTCCGACAAGGCTAACTCGACTTCAACACGATCCACGCTGTAGAGCGTCGCAATGCTATCGCCGGTCGAGACGTAGCTGCCCGGCTGAATAGAGCGGGCCACAATCAGCGCATCAAATGGGGCACGAATGCGGGTGTCCTCGAGATCTTTCTTCGCAGCCGTGAGGGCTTTTTCTGCGTTATCCAATGCCGCTTTAGCGCTCTCGAGCTGGGGTTCACGTAGCACCAAGGTGGAACTTGGTTCACCGGATAATCCAGAGCGTTGCCACTCTGATTTGGCTTGTTCACCTTCACGCTGCTCTTCTAGGTAGGCAAGCTTTGCCGCCGCGACGTCCGCTTCTGCGCTCGCGACCGCTTGCTGGTATTGCGTATTATCCAGCGTGGCAAGGATCTGACCTTTTTTCACCACTTTCCCCGTTTCAAAATCATCAGCCAAGCTCACCACGCGGCCATTGACCTCACTGGTGAAACTGAGGTTGTATCTCGGCTGCGCCTCAGCGTAGCTGGTGATTTGCGCCTGATAGCGGTTAGCTTGAGTGGTCTGTACCGCAACTTGTGACAGCACGCGACTGGCCGATGCGCTTTGCTCTGGTTGTACCCTTTGCGCTTCCTGCGCGGGGGTCTCTCCAGGGCCCTTGGGCGGCGCCAGTTGGCTTCCATTGTAGGCAACAGCGGCAAAAATCGAACCCGCGGCAACCAGCGTCACGGCTAGGGTCAGTGCATTTTTTTTCATCAAGATACTCCTAGGCCTAGCGCGAGGCCCAAATCAATTCGGTTTAACAATCGCTGGTACGTGGCGCTCGTGAGTTGCGCTTCGATGTCGTAGGCTTGCTGCTGAACAGTGAGAAGGTCAAAAATATCCACCAGCCCCTCTCGATACTTTTGTTCATAACTTTCGACGCTGCGGCGCGCGCTCTGTAACGCGCTCTCGAGATGTTGCTGCTGCTTCTCCAAAGCATGTTCTTGGCCGACAGCGGTTTCTACTTCACTTACGGCATCAAGGAGTGTCTGTTGGTAAACCCAGTAGGTTTGCTCGGTGGTCAGCTCGGCCAACTCCGCTTGAGATTTCAACTTACCACCTTGAAAAATCGGCGCTGAAATCTGACCCAACACGCTCCACACAGGGTTGGTGAGTAGCGCCTCACTCGGGGTTTGCGCTAGGTCGGTCAAACTGGCTGAAAGACTAAATGAGGGCAACATCGCTTTATAAGCGGCATCGGTGCGCAGTGCTTCCGCTTCAATGTTGTAAAAGGCTTGCTGTAAATCAGGTCGACCAGCCATGTTTTGTACACCCAGACTGTCGAGCGGATTGAGCACCGTCGCAAATACCCCAGGCACTTCGTCTCCGCTCAATTGAGTGGCACGCAGCCCAGTGAGCAGTGCTAAGTTGCGCTGACTTTGGGCCAGGTTCTCTCGATATTCCGCCACAGTCGCGCGCGTGGAAGAGGAGTTGGTTTTTGCACTGTCGAGCTCTTCTAGACTGCCTAGCCCAACTTTGTAGCGCTCTAGCACCAGCACTTCGTTGTTTTCGAGAATGTCCAAGCGTCGCTGCTCTATATCCAACAGTTGTTTATTGACGCTGATTTCAAGCCAGCCCCGCATCACGTTGGCCGCAAGCAGATCTTTTGCCGCCTGCAAGCTCGCCTGTGTGGCGGCAATGTCTTTCTGCGCGGCGGCGCTGCTATCCGCCAATTGACGCCAGATATCCAGCTCCCAACTGACATTAAGCTCACCCGTGTAGCTCTCATCACTGCCTTCTGTTTGCTCACCAGACAACCCAGCACTCAGTGTCGGCCATTGGTCCGCCGCGGTGATACCGTGCTGCGCATACGCCATTTTCAGGGCAACAATACTTTGTTGAAGGCTGGGATTATTCTCCATGGCCGCCGCTAAATAGGGCGCTAGCGCTGGAATGTTCACCAAATCGGTGATCGCCTGCAAAGGCTCATCACTTGGTGACTGTTCATCCACCAACTTGCTGACTAGCTGTTCAATGGCCAGCTCATTGCTGATTTGCGCTTGGTCTACGTAATCGGTGCGATTGCCTGAGCTGCAGCCCAGAAGGCTCGCCACGACAAGGCTGATTAAGGTTGTTCGAAAGGTCATGCTTACATCTCTCCCGTCTGATAACGGTAAGAGTAAACAAGGCGGGGTTAAGAGAGGGTTAAGATACAAAAAAAGAGCAGGCGATGCCTGCTCGATAGGGGAAGGTGAGACTTAGATTACGCCACTTTCGTGTCGCGGGGAGCCATACCTTGTAGCTGGTTGTCGAAAAACTCTTCGTGCAAGGCACAAATCGCCGCTTTGTACTCCTTATCACTGACGACAAACTGCACGTTGACGTTACGCATCGACGAGTGCAAAGCGTAAGGCGTAATGTCAGCGTTCATGAGGGCGCTCACTCCTTTCGCTAACGCTTTGTTGGTATCGATTTGCGAACCAATCACCGAAATCAGCGCCACCATTCGGCCTTTGATTTCTGAATTCGGATAGCGTTTTTCCGCTTTGTACAACACCTTGTTCAGGCTATCGCTGTTACCGCCCAAATAATAGGTAATAGAGTTGGCGTTCATCTCTTTACCAATCAAGCTGACATGGGCATCCGAGATGATCTCCATCAGCTCGTAGCTGAAGTTGTCCGCTTCGCCGACCATGGATTGGTCAAAGAGATGCAGCGCAAAGACCTTCTGCTTACCGGCGATAATTTCCACTTTGTCCGCCGTCGGCTGGAACTGGTTGGAAATCAGAGTACCACGATGCTCAGGCTCAAACGTGTTCTTGATTTGCAGCTCAATGCCGCTTTCACGCAGCCCTGCCGCAGCATTCGGGTGAATGGCTTCCATCCCGAGACTTGCCAACTGATCCGCCACGTCATAGTTAGTGTGGCCAATTGGCAATACTTTCTCAGGGCCAACGACGCGAGGGTCCGCCGAGCTAAGGTGATACTCTTTGTGGATAATGGCGAGATCCGCATTGGTCAGTGTGGCGATGCGGCTAAACGTCATCTCGCTGTAGCCACGATCAAAAGTCGACATCAGGCCGTCTTTACATGACGCATAACCCGTGACGATGGGGAGCTCTTGGCTGACATCAATCTCTTTAAAGGCGTTGAGGATATTCTCATCTAAGCTTTCGACTTTGTCAGAGCTCCAGCCTGAGAGGTCAACAAAACGCGCTTCAATGCCCATATTTTTCAGTTTTAACGCCGTGTTAAATGCACTGTGCGCTTCACCTATTGACGCCAAAAATTCACGTACTTGAGGCAAGTAGTGGCGCAAAGTGAACTGGCCGTATTGGCACGTTTCCAGAATATTTGAGATGCAGTTGCGCGCCTCAGAAATACGCGAGCGAATGAACTTGTCCGCGCGCATCCGGTTCATGGGGTCGGCAAACATGTGCTCGTTGGTCAGCAGCATGCGCTGCTCAACCTCTGCCAATGCATCGCTCCAGCTGTCATCGCGTTTCGCGATCAGCTGATACACCCCAGGTTTGCTGGTCTTTTTACACTCCAGCAGCGCATCCGTGATGCCGCCATACGCGGACACCACAAACACTCGATTATAGAGGTTGTCCCGGTTGGGACGCAGGATTATGTTTTCTAGCACGGCATCAAATGCCGTCATTGAGGTACCGCCGATTTTCTCTACGGTATAAGTCATAATATCGCCTTTCGTTCGATTTAATGGTTAGGATTAGGTGCGTTGTTCCTGCTCATTGCCCCTAATCTGCGATGGGATAGACCCCTTTTTCATCATGCACTTCTGCGCCTGTCAGTGGCGGGTTGAAGACACAGGCCATCACCATGTCGGCCCCTTTGTAGGCGCGCAGATAATGCTCATCGTGCTTATCGAGGATGTACAATGTGCCCGGCTCAATGTGGTATGTCTTACCACCGACGACTTCAATTTCACCTTTACCGCTCATGCAGTAGACAGACTCCAAGTGGTTTTTGTAGTGAATGTGCGTTTCGCTGTCTTCGTAAATCGTCGTGATGTGGAAAGAAAAACCCATGTTGTCGTCTTTGAGCAACATACGCACGCTTTCCCAATTATCCGTCGCGATACGACGTTCACTATCACGACATTCATCTAAGGTTCTGACTATCATTCTCTGTTCCTTTTCATTTTCTTTTTCTGCCAACCGAATGGGGTCGGTACGACGTTGTTTTGAGCTTAAGACGCTTGCTTAAACTGCTTAACCGCGACCCGTTGAACCGCCTCTTCAAAGATGCGCAGACCTTGTTCTAATTCTTCTTCTGTGATGGTCAGTGGGCAGAAAAACTTCACCACTTCATCGTCAGGTCCTGCTGTCTCGATCACCATGCCGAGCTCAAAGCAGTGCTTAGCAATCTCGCTGGCAATGTCGCCGTTGACACACTCAATACCCTGCATCATGCCGCGACCTTTCACTTGCTCAAACAAGTTAGGGTGACGCTTCAAGCTGCGAGTAGTCACTTGCGTCACTTTGTCGGCGCAGTTTTTCACGTGGGCTTCAAACTGTGGATCGGCCCAGTAGGTCTCAAGCGCTTTCGCTGCGGTGACGAAAGCATGGTTGTTACCTCTAAACGTACCGTTGTGCTCACCAGGCTTCCAAATATCCAGTTCCGGACGCAGCAGTACGACCGCCATCGGTAAGCCGTACCCACCAATCGACTTCGAGAGCGTCACGATATCTGGGGTGATCCCTGCAGGTTCGAAACTAAAGAAGGTGCCCGTACGGCCACAGCCCGCTTGAATATCATCAACAATCAAGAGAATACCGTTGGCTTTACACAGTGCGTCGAGTTTTTGTAGCCAAGCGTTAGAGGCCACATTCAACCCCCCTTCACCCTGTACGGTTTCAAGCAGTACAGCGGCAGGTTTGTCCATACCGCTTGAGTTATCTTGCAGCATGGTTTCAAACAGTTTTAAGCCATCAATATCGGCATAACCATCAAACGGAATACGCGTCACTTGGCTCTGCATTTGGCCCATTTCTTGACGATGATGCTGGTTACCCGTTGCAGCCAGTGCCCCAGCAGTACAGCCGTGGAAACCGTTGGTAAAGGCGACAATCGAGCTACGTCCTGTCACTTTACGCGCCAATTTGAGCGCGGCTTCTACCGCGTTTGTGCCCGTTGGGCCAGTAAACTGCAGTTTGTAATTGAGTTCACGCGGCGCAAGGATGATGCGATTAAACGCGTCAAGGAACGCCGCTTTGGCGGTGGAGTGCATGTCTAAACCATGCGTGATGCCATCAGATTCGATGTACTCCAACAAGGCCATTTTTAGTACCGGGTTGTTGTGGCCATAGTTCAATGAGCCCGCACCGGCTAAGAAATCGAGATAGCGCTCGCCCCCTTCAGTTTCTAGCCAGCAACCTTTGGCTTTGGTGAATACCACCGGAAAGTTGTTTGAATATGAACGTACTTTTGATTCTTGCTTATTAAAAATATCCATAATAAGACCGTTTGGGTTCCTCAATTATTTATTGGGACGAGTGTGCGTGAGCACGAGAAAGTGGGATGCGATACAAATACTCAGTATCGTGCTCCCCTTTAAAATGGGTGTTTTGGTCCAAGAAAACCGAAATCTCACCGCGCTTGCCATGACGTTTGTCCAGCTTTTCGAACAACATCCACGACGCCGTATTGTTCTTTGTTATCGTCGTTTCTATCGCGTTGATGTCGGACAAGGTGTCGCGAGCGAGCAGGCGGTCTAACATTTTCGAAGCGATGCCTTTACCTCGGTGATCGCTCGATACCGCCACTTGCCAAACAAACAGCACATCTGGCTGTTGTGGCTTGCGGTAGGCAGAGATAAATCCAGCCACCTCATCATCAATCTCAACCAAAATGCAGGTGTCCGCAAAGTGGGTAGACTGAAGAAAGTTACAGTACGAAGAGTTAACATCCAGTGGCGGACAATCTTTGATGAGTTGGAAAATCTGGTCGCCATCGGTATCACTCGGCTCTCTAAACCGCCACGTTGGGCGTTGGGGTTGTGTAATTTCCGGATACATAACCCAGGGCGCTGACGTAATCATGTGCAGATACATTTCCTTTGAACTCTAATTAAATTCGCCATTATTATGAGCAAAATCGGGCACCAAAAATCAAATCTGGCGCCGAATCAACCGCATTTTTGTGATTAAAATCACATAAATCCAAATTGCACATAAAGTTTAACAATGGTTAGTGCACTAAATTATTTCATTCGGAGTATCATGTCGCGCGCGTCTATGATTAACTAAGCTTATATTTATCTTAAGTGACTCGATTGGAACCCCCGATGATTCGAACCCTAATTAGTTTTCTCATGCTCCTCTCACTGAGTTTCCCTACCCTCGCGGAGCAAGAAAAATACTCCGACTCCGAGATGCTCGATCGCCCGCTAATGGAGCGCTATATCCTCGATGAGCTCAAAGCTCTGCGCCAAGACCAACAAGATTTAGAGCGCCGCTTGGTGGTTCAAATTACCGACCGAGAGCTCGAAGTGGCCGACAAATCCCTCAACTATGCCAACGTCACCGTGACCTACTTTTTCTACATCATCGCCGGTGTCGCGTCGTTGATTGCCTTTGTTGGTTGGCAATCTCTGCGAGAGTTCAAGCACAACACCAAAGACATGGCCGACAAGCGACTCGATGCGATTGCCAAAGAGTACGAGAAGAAATTCAGTGCACTGGAACGCGATCTAAAACGTAAGACGCGCGTGATCAGTGAAAACAACAAAGAGATTGAGAAGATCAATGAAATCCACAACTTATGGCTAAGAGCGCAAAGTATGCCGACCGCCGAGCAGCGAATTGATGTGTATGATGAGATCTTGACCATGCGACCGGGCGATCTTGAAGCGCTGACCTACAAGGCGGATGCAGCGATGGAAATTCGCGAGTACCACTGGGCGTTGAGTCTGTGTAATCGTGTCCTTAACCTCGACAACAATAATGGCCCTGCACTCTATCAGCGTGCTTGTGCCTACTCTCGTTTGGGGATTGAAGAGCAGGCAATTCTGGATTTGGAATTAGCGATTGAATCAAGTCCTTCGATTCGAGAATTGATCAATACGGAGCCGGATTTGGAGGGGCTACATGGCAACCCACGCTTTGATGCCCTGCTCCTCGATGAGCACCACTAAGCTTGATAGATTTCCAGCGGTAAACCATCGGGATCTTGAAAGAATGTGAAGGCTCTACCTGTGAACTCATCCACTCGGATGGGTTCCACCTCTACCCCTTGCTCTGTTAAATATTGCCCGTACGCCTCAACGTCATCCACCACAAAGGCTAAATGACGCAATCCTCGCGCTTCAGGTCGGGTTGGTCTTTCAGGCGGTGATGGAAAGGAAAAGAGCTCAATTTGACCACCACCAGGCAAAGCCAAATCCAGTTTGTAGGAGGCTCTTTCCGCTCGATAGTTTTCCGCGATCACTTCAAATCCTAACACCTGAGTGTAGAACGCTTTCGACGTCGAATAGTCAGAGCAGATAATGGCGACATGGTGGAACCCTTTGATAGACATCAGTCATTTTTCCTTATTTTTTTCAGTGTCCTAGAAAGATTATGGACGATTGCGTCCAAAGTGATTGGACAGGATGACACTTTTTCCATTCATAGACCGCGCTTATAGTAACGCCATCGCTTCGCTGCCTCAACGCAGCGCAGAAAACCTTTTGATAAGCGGGCCAAGTGGTGGTTGACCATTGTGAACATCAGCCCTAGTCATCAGTACAACATAGACAATTTAGGAGCCAACATGACTCACCCAATCATTCAAGATTTGAACTCTCGTTACACCGCGAAAAAATACGACCCGAGCAAACGTATCTCGGCAGAAGATATGGCGGTGATCAAAGAAGCATTGCGTTTATCGGCCTCGTCAATCAACTCTCAACCTTGGAAGTTCATCATTGTTGAGTCTGACGAAGCGAAGCAGCGTTTTCATAATACGTTCGCGAACATGCACCAATTCAACCAACCGCATGCGACCGCGGCCTCACACACCATCTTGTTTGCTTACGATCCTAAGTTCACCAAGGAGAAGTTCGCCAAACGTGTTGACGCTGAAGTTACCTCGGGCCACCTACCTGCTGACATGTACGATGCGTTTATGGGTGCCTATGCGTTTGCTGACATGAACACCGATGAGACCGGCTTCAATGGTCACTGGACCAAAGCCCAAGTCTACCTAGCCCTGGGCAATATTCTTCACACCTTAGCTCGCCTTGGCATTGATTCTACGCCAATGGAAGGAGTGGACCCGGCATTGATTGGTGAAGAGTTTAAACAAGAGCTCGACGGTCACGTGGTAGAAGTCGCACTTGCGATGGGTTACCACCTAGACGGTGAAGACTATAACCACGGCTTGCCTAAAGCGCGCTTGGCGCTAGACGATGTAATCACCACGTTGTAAGGCATCAAAATGACTGAACAACCCGTTACTGTCGTCGCCAATGTGATCGCCAAAACGAACGATATTGAACAGGTAGAAGGCGCTCTGACCAAGTTAGTGACGCAAACTCGCAAAGAAGTAGGGTGTATTTGCTACGATTTGCACAAAAACAACGACAATCCTGCCCATTTCGTTGTGTATGAAATCTGGCAATCCGAGCAAGCACTGCAAGCGCACGCCGCCAGCGCGCACTTTCAAGCCTACGGCGCCGAAGTTGAGGGCATGGTGGAGCGTTTCTCCGTCGATAAGATGACGAAAATCGCTTAAGTCTCGCCCAACAAGCAGGCAAATTCAGATGATAAACATCCCCCGCCTATCCATTGATAAGCGGGGGATTTTATTATTTGTTAACAGTCACGAGGCGGTTACTCTGTTTGAGTGGTTAGCAACGTCGATTTACGGCGCTTGGCGACTCGCAAAGCGATACCGACCAACATCACCAAACCACAGACACCGTACACCTGCATTACCGTCGGGTCATTTGAGACAAAACCTACATTCGAGAACATCACATACGCACCCAACACCATGTATAAGATGATCGCTGACGCTTCAAAGCGAAATGCCCACGGTGTCACGTCCATTGACTCGTTGATAGGCATCTCGTACTCGGTGTCACGAGGAGCAATACGGCCAATGATGAACATCAACGCCGTACAAACAACAAATAGAATGGCCAGTTGGTGCAGGAAGTGAATCGGCGTATCGAACACCAACTGCATGGCCGCGTAGGATGACACAAACACCACCAATGCCACTTTCGCCGCCAGTGCAGGCACACGTTTAGAGATGTAACCGACAAATACGATAGTAAAGATCGGCACACTAAAGAAGCCCGCAACCATCTGCAAGTATTGGAACAAACCTTCCGGTGCGTACATGATAAATGGCGCGATGCAAACCGAGACGATAGCAATCAACACACCAAACACACGTCCTTTGCCCACCAGCTCCTCGTCGCTTTTATCTCTGCCAAACAAAGGTTTATAAACGTTAAGTGCAAAAAGCGTGGTTGAGCTGTTGAGTACCCCGTTGAAGGTACTCAATATCGCACCAAACATGACCGCAACAAAGAACCCCACCAATGGCTTAGGCAACACTTCATTGACAAGGCGCGTGTACATTGAGTCTGGATTGCCTGCATCGGCGCCAAACATGTGAAACGCAATGATACCGGGAATGATCAAAAGCAGCGGCGAAATGACCTTAATCGCACCGGCCAAAATCACACCTTTTTGACCTTCTTTGAGGTTTTTTGCGCCCAATGCACGTTGAATGATCGATTGATCCGTTCCCCAGTAGTAAAGGTTCACCAGCAACAAACCCGTAAATAGGGTTGAGAACGGCAGTGGATCGCTTTCGGTACCGACCGATTGCAGCTTCTCTGGCGCCGCCGTTAGTAGAATATCCAACCCTTCGGCAAAGCTGCCACCACCAAGCACCATTAAGCCAAACACTGGGATCATCAATCCCCCAATAATCAGCCCAACACCATTGATAGTATCAGCGATCACCACCGCTTTCAGGCCACCATAAATAGCATAGAAAAATCCGAGTACACCTATGGTCGCGGAGATCAACGCAATCGAGCCAAACTCAGAAATACCAAGCAAACCTTGCACATCAAAGATCTCACCCAATACCACTGCGCCAGCGTACAAGGTGGTCGGGAGAATGTTAATCACATATTGGCAGAGGAAGAGTAAGGTAACGAACTTTTTCACCGACATGTCATAGCGGCTTTCGAGAAAGTCCGGAATGGTGGTAATACCTTGTTTAAGGTATCGCGGGACCAGCAGTAGCGCGATGATCACCAAGGTGACACCGGACGCGACTTCCCACCCCATCACACTCATATTGTGGGTATAGGATTGGGCACTCATGCCGACAAAACTGGTGGCGCTGAGGTTAGTCAAAATCAGTGAGCTAGCAATCAACCCACCGGTCAGGCTTCGTCCACCGAGGAAGAAACCTTCTTCAGAATTGTTCTTATCGTTACGCACTTTGTTGTAGGTAAATACCACCACAAAGCCCGTAAACAGCAAAAACGACAGCAGTACGGTTATAGACATCTTGTTTCCTTCATTATTGAAATATTCTAATTAGCGCTTGGGGATCGCTTTTTCGTTATGTAGGGGATCACGCTAAACCGTGCCGGGGGTCTGCTTAGAAGCTCAGCAGGCAAAGCCTAGCGTGATGGTAAACTTGTGACGTTAATGGGTCTTTTTCAGATGGACAATCAACGCCGATTCCGGGTCTAAAATGGGTAAAGTCACACCAATTTCTTTGAGGTTGTCGCCGCTTAATTTCAGCGTCTTATCCAACCATTTCGGTCTTTGTTTCATCAGTTGGAAGCTGGTTTGCGGCATTTCGACGATCGTCACTTCATAACGCGCGTGTTCATCCACACAGCTGACACGCAGCGGCGAAGGTAGCGCGTGATTCGGCATCGCCAATTGACACACCGTCAGCAGCATTTCTTCGCCGTTTTCCACGCCATAGATGTGCTGGCGATCATCAGCAGGGTCGATGCGAAATGAGCGGCCGTGATGCAACAAATGGCGATAGCGTTTATGCAAGGCGATATAGTGCGCAAAGGCGGCTTTTTCTTCTTTGCTGACCGACACGGGATCAAGTTCAACCCCCATATGTCCACCCAAAGCAGTCACACCACGCATGTTGATGCTGTGACGACGGTTGGTTGAGTGACACTCAGCGGGGCCAATGTGCGCCCCCATCACCTCCGGTGGGAAAAAGTAGCTCATGCCACGCTGAATGGTTTGACGCTCCAACGCATCGTTGCAGTCTGACGCCCAGAAACGATGGGTTCGTTTTAAGACCTCAAAATCAATACGTCCACCGCCCGATGAACAAGACTCAATCTCCACTGTTGGATGTGACTCAAGTAACTTATCCACCAAGCGATAAAGCGCCTTGGTTTGACCATGCACCGCCGGTTTGCCTTGATGGCCAGGTTGAACCAATTCACGGTTCATATCCCACTTAAGATAGGTGATGTTGTAGCGGCTTAACAGATCGTTAAGCCTGTCATAGAGGTACTCAAAGCAGAGCGGATTTTGCAGATCTAGCACATACTGCCAGCGACCTGACGGCTGATGATAGCCTTGTAAGCCCAGCACCCAATCAGGGTGTGCGCGGTAGAGATTGGAATCTTGGCTCACCATTTCAGGCTCCACCCACAAACCAAACTCCATGCCCTTATCATTAACGTGTGCAATCACTGGCTCGAGCCCATCGGGGTATTTGTTTTCATCCAGATACCAGTCTCCGAGGGCGCTTCGCTCACCGTCGCGGCCCACAAACCAACCATCATCAATAATGAATCGCTCCACGCCCATTTCTGCCGCTTCGCTGGCCATCTGCATGATGTACTCCGGCTTGTGGTCAAAATAGATGCCCTCCCACGTATTCAGATGCACTGGACGAGGCTTGGTTTGAGGGAAACGCACAATATGAGAGCGCACGAACTGATGGAAGCGCTCAGAAATACCGTTGAGACCGGCTTGGCTGTACACGCCATAGAGCCAAGGTGATTGGTAAACGTCGCCGGGCGATAAGCGCATTTCACCAGAGAGCAGCAACTCACCCGCTTGAACAAAACGGCGTCCGTCACTTCGCACATCAGCGCGCATTTGATGGTTGCCACTCCAACCAAGGTGAACACCCCACACCTGACCTTGCTGCTCACTAAAGCCATTGGTTCCGACAAACAAGCCTGGGAAATTCTCGTGAGAGGTACGTCCACGGCGATTCTCTTGCATAAAGCCACCATGTTCAAAGCGCTGACGCTGAGTTTGGAACTCATGACACCAACGGCCGTGGAAGGTCATCAGTTCATTCGCGTGATTCGGCAAGGGTAGGGTCGACGAGAGCTTGCCAAGGTAATAGGTTGATGCACCCACATTTTTCACCGCAACACGTTTTTGCAGCACATCGCTGACAGGATCTAGTCGTAACTCAATCGTGAGCGCGAGCCCTGCGACATCATCACTGAGCTCAAAGGTTGCGCTGTGATCGTTGTGAGAGACTCCCGTCACCTGGAAAACCGGTGCCCAGTCTTCTCCATCACGATGCCCTTCTATACCCGGTGCATTAAAATGCCCACTACCGAGTTCAGGACACAAGGACAAAGGCACATCGACATCCAGTCGAGCTTGAGATATTGGTCGCTCGGTAGAGAGCAGTAAATCCTCATCGATTTGAGCAATCTTCGCTCCCCAATGAAGAATCTCAGGAACGCGATCCACTTTAATGATCACACTGTGTTGTTGACTTGATAAATGAATAAATTGGCTCATACACCCTCTTGATGTTTTCGCAAACATAATGAATAGGTTCATTGTGCTAATTTTCACTCGCGACACGACAAAACCAGCCTGTAAATGTGATCAATATTAACCTCATACTGACAAGACTGTGCACCACTTCAATTTGTTTCCGAAAACAAAAGTGTCGTGTTATGATCACATTAAGTTCGTGATATTGGAGTGGTGTTTTTATGTCCGTCACCTTTAAAGATGTCGCAAAATTGGCCGGTGTATCAACGCAGACTGTCTCACGTGTCACCAATGGTGCTGACAGTGTCTCCCCTGCCACACGCGATAAAGTCAACGCAGCGATCAAGGCGTTGGGCTACGTGCCCAACAAGGGCGCTCAAATGCTCAGCCGAGCGAAAAGTCATATGGTGGGCGTGGTGTCATTGGATCTCTCGTTGCATGGCGTGGCGCTGATTGACAGTGGCATTCGCCAACAAGCGCAACAGTTGGGTTATGGCACCGCACTCTCTGTGGTCAGCCAGACAGACATGGACGCGATGAAAAGCGCCATTCGTGAGCTGATGGCGCAGCAAGTGGACGCCATCATTATCAATGCCCCATTAGATAGTGGCCAAGCGGTGCACTTGGTCGAGAAGTTCTCGCAGCTTCGCTTAGTCTTTATCGACGTTCCGCCCGATACGCCAGCCCACTCGGTGTGCGCCGCTCACTATGAGGGTGCAAGTCTTGCGGCCCAGCATTTGATTCACTGTGGTCGCGAGCGTTTTGTGCTGATCTCAGGGCCACAAGAGTCCACGGCGTCATCCCTACGCTTACAAGGCTGGCAAGAGACCCTCTCAAACCATCAAGCGCAAGTAGTGCTGTGTGAAACTGGGAATTGGCAGGCCGAGAGCGGCTATTTGGCCATCAAAACCGCCCTTGCAAGGCGTCTCTCATTCGATGCGGTCTTAGTGGCCAGTGACCAAATGGCGCTGGGCGTTCTCTGCGCCCTCAATGAACATGGTATTCGAGTACCCGATAACGTTTCGGTGGTGGGCTTTGATGGTCAACAGGACAGCGCCTATTTCACCCCTGCCCTCACCACTGTCGAGCAAGACTTTTTCACCATTGGTCAACAAGCGGTCAAGATCGCGATTGAGAGTGACAACAGAGACCCTCACCAGCGTGCCCAGATCACCGTACCTGTTACCCTCCTCCAACGAGAGAGTAGCGCGATGAAAATCGCCCAGCCCTTGGACAAGAATGCGATTGTTGCCAAGTTGGAAGAGATAAAAGCGCTGCTTTGAACGCGGAGAATGACCGGAATCCAACACGTAAAAAAACCGCCTTGCGGCGGCATGGTCAAACTGCGTTCGACAGAGTTGTGAGCGACCATCAAACCAATACTGAGCCTAAATAGAACCTATCCGTTTAGGCTCTGGTACCTTTATTACTGACAACCGTCCGGGGGGCACTAGTTGTAAGCACGAGCCAAGATACCGTTCCCTTGATATTGGTAAACGTTAGAATTATGGCTGACAAACACCGACTCTCCTGGACGCAGAGTGACGTGTTCATCATTGGCACTGATGACCGCTTCACCCTCAACGCAAAACAAAATTTCTGCGCTGCGCAGGTAGATGGATTTCACTTCATCCGTCGCAGACAGGACATCAAAACCGAAATCATCGACAGGAATCGGATAACTCAACTTGCCCTCTTTAAGTACAGGGTCTAGCTTAATGTGGCGAGGATCAATAGGCTCAAAACGCGTGTTATCTATCAGCTCTGGCACATCAATGTATTTCGGCGTCAGCCCCGCGCGTAGAACGTTATCAGAGTTTGCCATGATCTCCAGCCCTGTCCCTTGTACATAGGCGTGAGGTGTTTCCGCATGTAAGAACATCGCCTCTCCAGGCGCCAACTCAACCGTGTTCAACAACAAGGGTGAGAACAAGCCAATGTCATCTTTATAGTGTTGTTTAAAATCCGCAACGTACTGAAATGCTTCACGTGACATAGCGGTTTTTGCAGGGCGCTCAATCGCGGCATACAGCTCTTCAAGAGCAAACTGCTTCGCAGCGCCCTCGAGTGACATAATCGCGCTAAAAAAGCACTTGAGCGAATCGCTATTGGGTTGCTGCTTAAGCTGCGCCAATTCTTGGCTTAGTGACGATATGTTGGCTTCGTTAAACAGCGCGATGATCTCTGCGATAGGACGAAAACCATTCATGGCTTTGTAGAAGGTTAACGCATACACCAACTCCGGCTTGTGATTCGGATCTTTGTAGTTACGGTTTGGCGCATCTAGGGCAATACCCAAGGCGTTTTCTCTCTCAAAGCCCTGTTGTGCTCTCTCTTTGTTCGGGTGGACCTGTATCGACAACGGCGTTTCTGCCGCCAGTACCTTAAACAGATAGGGCAACTCACCAAAACGAGCAGCCGTATAATCTCCAAACATGCCTTTGCTGTCTTTCGCGATCACCTCTGACAGCAACTCTCCCGTAGCGGCAATTTTAGAACAGCCATTTGGGTGCGCACCCATCCAAATTTCCGCTTGCGGCTCATCGTTAGGGTTCTGAATACCAAACAACTTGGAGATGGCATGTTTACTTCCCCAAGCGTAGTTTTGAATGACGTTTTCTAGTTTAAAAATCGACATGATGCTTCTCACAACAGCTTAACAAGAGCCTGCGAGAACGCAGGCTTATTGGGTTCACGACCGAGTTAAAATTTCACTTGGAACGATTTGGCTTGGCAGGCTTGAAGCGTTGCGAATGATTGCATTTCGACTTCGCTCTCTTTCACTTGCTCATCCAAGCCTGTTTCACGCCATGAGCGGACTGGACGCGTGAATGACACGCAGTCTTCTATCTCACCGCTCTCTGCTGGGTTATAGACACGCAGAATTAAGGCATCCTCGTCTTCCGCTTTTTTCAACACACTGAGCACCGCACCTTGTTGAGACTTGCTCAGTAGTGAGTAAGTTAACGGCTTGTCTTGCTCACCCACATTCAACTTCATTGCGTTGTAAGGAATCTTGTTGTAGCACTCAATCGGTGTGACGTTATCGCGTGCATGCGCCATGATGTTGGCGTCAATGTGATTGCCCGCAAATCCATACAGCGCGAAATGGCACTCCAACGGTCCACGGGTTTGGGAGTCTGGCGTAGGAATTTTAATGCCTGATGGACGACCAGGACGCAGCAACAGTTCTTCTTTACCCAATACACCCACACCACGAAGCAAGGTGAGCGCGAAAGTGTCACGCTGATCGTCACCTTGGCTTGCGATCACTTCAAACTCGCGCAAACCGTTAGTCATGATGGCCATACCGCCCGCCTGATTTTCCACGGCAGCGAAGTTCATCAATTGATAGACAGGAACAGGCGCTTCCTTCCAACCTTCTTGCTCCCACACCGCCATCGCTGGGTCATTCGTTGGACGAGTAATCAAACCAAACTGGTTGTCAGCCACAACGTGCTCTGAAACAAATGGCGTTGGAATCAACACGCGAACTCGATGGTCGTCGGCTTGATTGTCCACCAGCATGCGCACATCAATACGGCGAGAGCCCTGCGCAAGCACCACTTGGCACTGGACATGCACATAGCCATTTTGACCGCTACGAGCCTCTCGTTCTGTCAAATCTGCGGGTACCTCCATGCGAGTTTCGATGGTTGCAACGGACTGGAATCCTTCATGTTTTACCGACGTGTTGGCATCAAACTCATCAGAATAGAGCAACCACTCTTTGCGCGACGGCGAATAATCGTATTCATCACCATCGTCCGAACCATCTTCAATGCGCAGCACTTGATCAAACGTCATGTGCGTTTCTTTATCAAAAATAGTCAGTGTTCCGTTGGCGTTGACTTGGATGCGGTAAAACTCGTTTTCCATCACCTGCGCCTGATCTGGGGTATCCACACCTTTTTGTGTGCCGGTTTGGTTGGCTTCAATATGCAATGTCGTGTAACCCATTGCAGGAACGGCGTGTTTGATTTGAATGTCATATTCGATGAACGGATCGTAGTTGCCGTAATGAACGATTTGACGGTCAATCTTGCCAGGATCAATCACACGCTGATCTTGGATGTAGTACTCAACCGGTTTGCCTTGGTCATCAAACAAGTTAAACGCATCGGCACGAATCGTAATCGTGGTGTTGATCACTTCATCGCGCTCATAGGGCGACAAGTTGAATAGCGCAAGCTTGTCACACCCTTCGCGCTCAGGCATGTGATCAACGATTTTGCGCTTGTAGAAGTTGATGAGGTTCGACGCCATATCATCCGCGAGAATATAACGGTTGAGGATTTCCGCATGCACCTTGTCAGAACAACAGCAGCCGATCGAGTCGTGTGCATGGTTCTTCATGCTCTCTTTCCACATCTTTTCAATCAGACCGTGGTGATACTCAAAACCGAGTGTCCATGCGATAGAAGCTAAGGGCTCAAGAATGTTCACAATCTTGTTCTCAACCTGAGCGTGGATCAGTTTAATGTCCATACGCGTCGAAGAAATGGTGCGATGAACACGCATGTACTTTCCATCATTAAACTCGCCCTTGACGGTATCTAGGTTGTCGCGTTCCTCACGAATGCGGTCAAACACCTCCTCAAAGCGGCTCATCATAAATTCGCGCTCAGGGTAGATCTCACGCAGCTTGTCCATCACCTCAAAGATGTCTTTTTGGATCGGCATCTGGTCATGGCCATTGGGTAACAAAATATCTTTGGTAACTGATGGCTTTTCCAATACCGGGAAGTATTTATCAAGACGCGCACGCAAACCTGCTTCATCTTGAGGTAAGTATTTACCAATCGCGTAACCTAATGGCAGCACTTGTGCCAGAACTTCAGAACCGTCGTTAGACTGCCATACAAACTCAGTCTTGTTGGTCCCATGACGCTCAGAACAACCACGCCAGAACATGGCGGTGTCAATTCCGAAGCCGTTGTAAATCATAGGCAGTTGTGAGCTCATGGAGAATGAATCGGGCAAGTAGCCAATCTTCATTGGCTCCCCTAACGCCAGACAATCACGCATGCCATACAGCATGTTACGAACGATCGATTCACCCGATACTTGCATCGTGTCGGTTTGCGAATACCAAGGACCAATAATCAGTTTGCCCGCTTCTACAAGAGATTGAACGCGCTGTTTGTTTTCCGGCTTGATCGCGAAGTAGTCTTCCAGTACGGCGGTCTGGCCATCCAGTACGTAATACTTGTACTTGGGATCGCTCTCCAGACGTTGCATGATTTCTTCCATATTGTTGATCAGAAGAATGCGTGACTCTTCGGTGGTGAAATACCACTCGCGATCCCAGTGCATGTGAGGAGTAATATGAACGCGTGATGTAGTCATTTTGTGTACCTTTCGAACTGCATTGCAGTGTTGAATTCGTTGTATACCAAGGGAATAGGTGTGCTAAATGAGGGCACAGTTATCCTGTGCCCTGAGTTATTATTTTTATTTAGAGAGAGTGCGGCTTACTGAGCGACCTGGGCTTCAAATTTGCCCTTTTTTACCGCATGTGCTCGCCACATAAGTAGAGTGATAGTCGAGATGGCTGTACCAATGAGCGCTGCGCCCAACCAGATAGCCGCGGCGGTAAAGCCACCTAATCCCGAATCATGAAGTAAGAAGAGAGAGAAGATACCCGCTCCTGGGGTGGAGAGGCCGATCCCCGCCGCGCCAATCATCGCGCCTGTCACCACTGAGCCCAGTAAGAAGGAGCCAATCACTCGGATAGGATCTTCGATCGCCATAGGAATGGCGCCTTCCGTGATGCCAGCAAGGCCAAGCAGCCAAGTGGATTTGCCCGTTTCTATTTCAAAGTCCTTAAATAGACGAGGAGCAAGAAGCGTAGACGCTGTAACAGTGAACGCCGATACCATTTTGACCGAGCCAAAGATAGCGTATGGGCCATAAACACCATTTGCCATCGCGCCTAGACAGAATGCATAAGCGGCTTTGTTGACCGGCCCGCCCAAGTCAAAGGAGACAAAGCAACCAATGACCGCGCCAAGCAGCAACGCATTAGTACCGGATAAACCGTTCAACCAATCTGTGAGCCCTTGGTTTAACCATGCGACTGGCTTACCAATCACAAACAACATCAAAGAACCCGCAACGAGCGTACCGATGACAGGGTAGAGATAAAAGGTCAAAAAGCCTTTAAATGAAGGGCTGAGACGAATGTTCTCTTTCACCCAGCGCATCACGTAACCTGCAATCAAACCGCCAACGACGCCGCCCAGAAAGCCTGAGCCAATCAAGTTCGCGGCAATACCCGCTGCAAAACCGGGACCGAGAGCGGGTTTATCCGCCAATGAGTAAGCCGTATACGCCGCTAAAACAGGCACCATAAGTGTCCCTAGTAGGCCACCGCCCAACTTGCGGTACATCCAAAGCCAAGAATCTTGGGTGGCGTATAAGTCTTGCAAGTCAAAAATTTGCGCGATAAGAACAGCGACAGCAAGGACCGTACCGCCAGCCACAATCAGAGGTACCGCGTAAGAAATACCAGAGAGCAGCGCTTGTTTGAGCTCAGTTTTCAGTGGTAGTTTTTTTGGTTTATCGTCGGTCGCGATAGTGCGCTCAGCCCCGATACCTTTTTTACCTGCTTCGACAGCCTGTTGCAAAATACGCTCAGAATGCTTGATAGGCTCTGCCACGGGAACTTCAACACGCGGAATACCGTTGAAACGCTCGATTTCTTTAATGGCGACTTCAGCAGCAAACACGACAGCCGTGGCTTTGTTGAGTTGCTCTGCGGTGAGCCTATCTTCAATGCCATTTGCGCCTTGCTTCTCGACATGTACGTGATAGCCCAACTTCTTACCCGTTTTCTCAAGGTATTCTGCTGCCATGTATGTATGCGCGATGCCCGCAGGACAGGCAGTGACGCAGACAATTGTCGGCGCATTTGTATCTAAGTTGTCTTGTTTTTTAGGTGTCTCTTGCTCGTTACTGAGTAGCGTGAGAATTTGTTCTACTGTTGTCGCATTAAGGACCGCTTCACGTGTGTCATCATCGACCAATGTGGTCGTCAGCTCAGTGAGCAAATGCATGTGCGTCGACCCAGCTTCTGCATTAGGAATCGCGATAAGGAAGATCAGATTCACCTCTTCTTCTTCATCTAATCCTTGCCACTTGAGATCCTGTTTTAAGGTCGCGACGGCAAACGCCGCCTCTTTGACCGCATCCGTCTTGCCATGAGGTACAGCTAAGCCTTCGCCAAGCGCCGTTGGGCCTTGTTCCTCGCGTACAAACACCGCTTTGAGAAACTCGTCTTTATCATGCAGCTTGCCTTGTTGGTTTAGTTGTTCAGCAAGCGCTTTTATCGCTTCATCACGACTGTTAAACGTCGTTTGTAGGTTGATCAGCGATGGGTTGGTAAGAGATGTCAAATTCATAACTTTTGTCCCATTGTCTCATTCGTGTATTGTTGTCTGTTCAACAATGAGCCCAATAATACATCTTAAATACAAATGATCCATGATCGAGATCTCATTTGCGTCAATATATGTATTAATGTTGTATTATCAACAAAGGAATAACTTACAAACAACCACTTGTCATATTGCACTAAATTCGTATGATACCTCTAAAATATAGCGTATTTGGGACTCAGTACAGCAGGTGTTGTCTCAAAGGGTGAGTAGCAAACGAGGTCCACATGGCAAGACTGCCAATGTATCGACAAATCGCAGATGCGATACGAGAAAAGATCCGCTCGGGAGAGTACAAAGTCGGTCAAGCTCTTCCAACTGAAGCACAGCTGAGAGAAGCCTTTTCCGTCAGCCGCGTGACGGTTCGACAAGCGTTAAAACTGCTGGTCGAAAATGAAGAGCTGGAGAGCATTCAAGGCAGTGGCACCTACGTCAAAGAGAACAAAGTTAACTACGACATCTACCAACAGAGTAGCTTTGCAGAGAAGTGGGCGCATTTAGATGGGGTCACTCACAGTGATGTGTTGTCTTTTGAAATTCAAGCCGCATCGCTGACGATGGCTGAACACCTCGACATCAAAGAAGGAGAGCGTATTTTTTATATCAAGCGCGTTCGCTTTCTTGACAACAACCCCATTACCGTCGAAGAGACCTGGATGCCTACCGCCATGTTCCCTGATCTGACCTACCAAGTGATGCAAGGGTCAAAATACGACTATATTGAAAAGCAGAAAGGATTGGTCATTGATCGCAGCGAACAAGAGATCATTCCCGTTTTACCTCCGCAAGATATTGCCGAACTACTAGGCATAAACCCAGCCGACCCCATCATAGAAAAGCGCACACGAGGCTACCTGCTTGGTGATGTCGTGTTTGAGTACAGCCGAAACTACTTTAAGTCGAGTGACTACAAATTTACCTTAGTCGCCAAACGCCATAAAGGTTAAAGCGTTTCACTCGCCAGACTTGAACCAAGGTCCATCTCAACGCGTAAAAGGTCAAAAACCCTCTGCGAGTGATTAATGAATCTATCTCAAGAAATGCAATCCCGAGTCATCGAAATGGCTTGGGAAGACCGAACCCCGTTTGAGGCCATTGAGTGGCAATTTGGTCTCAATGAATCCGCTGTTATTCAGTTGATGCGTTTCCACCTCAAACCACGCAGTTTTAAGCTTTGGAGAGCAAGAGTCAGCGGACGGGCAACCAAACACCTCCAACGCCGAGATCCACGCGTTTTACGGGCCTATTGTCCCACGCAATACAAGCTGCGTTAGCCCAGGCGACACAGACAAGCACCAAACTCATATAGATAAAAAAATACCCACTAGAGCAAAGCTCTAGTGGGTATGAATATCATCGCTTTAGCGAGTCAACGCATTACTCGTAATCAGACGCGTAAGTGTCTTCATAAGAGTGCGAGTAGAACTCAAATAAGTTACCAAACGGGTCTTCTAGGTACACCATTTGCGCTTGCTTAGAATCATCTTCAGGATGGTAACGGTGAATATCCATGCGCACTTTACCGCCAAACTCTTCTACGCGCTTGATCGCTGGTTCAAATTGCTCTTTAGGGAGTTGAAGACAGAAGTGGAAGATACCTAGGCGAGAGAAATCAACCTTGTGGCGCTCTTCACGGTCAACCATTTCAAACAGCTCAACACCGATCCCATCGGTTGTCACTAAGTGAGCAATGTTAAACCCTTTAAAGCCTTCACCAAAGACAGCAATACACATACGACCGATCGCAGATTCGCGCTCTTCGATCACTTTGGTGTTGTTCATCACAATGCGAAGACCGAGTGCTTTCGTGTAGAACTCGACCGCTTTGTCCATATCACCCACCATGATACCAACGTGGTTCATTTTCATAACTTTCTCCAAAAACTGATTTATTTGTTGCGTGTTTTGTTTCAATAGAGAGAAGTATAAGGTCGACCAAACAAAATGAAAAATTATCGATAGTTATAAAAATAATAACGAAAATTTATGATTTGTAGCCAGAAACCTAAAAAAGTAACCCGAAGAGTGAGAGATGCTACGTGTATGAGCAAGTCGCATCATAATTTAGAGACCGTTCTATCGAGCCCTGACTAGTTCATCTTAATATGCCCAGCCGCTTTGATTTTTACGTGAACCATATTGCCCTGCAGATAACTCAGTGGAATTTCACTGCGCTCGATAATGGAGACATTCTCCCCACATGCACCCGCTTCAATCGCTAACTGCTTTGCCTGCTCTTCTAGTGTTAGCAACACTTCTTCACGCAAAGTGGGTTCAATCGGTACTATTTTATCGAATTGCCCGGAAATCTCCCCAAGAGCAACCCCAATCGCATTAGCAACTTCAAAATGTTCTGGACGAACCACTTGGCTTACCCCTTCGAGATGGTCTGGGAAAAGCGCACTGCCACCCCCGACCATAATCACAGGCACACTGGCAGCAGAGGTTTTCATCTTGTCGATACCCTCTTCCACATCAAGCACCATTTGTTGGTAAACCGCCTTTGCTTGCTGCTGAGTAATGCCGATGTTATCTGTCAAAGGATGAGCAGCTTGCCACTGCATGTTGCCTGTCTTTAGCGCGACATCCGTTAACGTCAGCTCATCACCGCCAAAGCTGCGCGCCGCGGAAGTCAAGGTGTGGCCAACACTTTCAGGTCCCAGTACGATATGTTCTTGATCAATGGCGACCTTGGTTCCGCCACCAATCGCTAATGCCAGAATATCGGGCATTCGGAAGTTGGTACGCACTTCTCCGATTTCGACGGCTAGACTAGACTCACGAGGGTATCCGTGGGTAAGCACGCCAATATCGGATGTTGTACCACCCACATCAACCACAATGGCATCTTTGAGTTTAGTAAGATGACTCGCGCCACGAATAGAGTTGGTTGGGCCACAAGCGACGGTTAAGATTGGGTACAACAATGCGAACTGCTGTGACATCAGTGTGCCATCGTTCTGACCAAAGTAAGGCGTTGTTTGAATACCGTGATTGACTAGAGCACTGCAAAATCCGTCAACAAAGCGCTTGGCTGTGCCTTGAAGCGCTGCATTCAAGATTGTTGCATTCTCACGCTCGAGTAAGCCTAAGCTTCCAACCTTGTGAGACAGTGAGATATTCACACCCGGAAGCTCTTCAGCCACCCACACAGCAGCTCTCAACTCTTGATCACCATTCACCGGAGAGAACACACCACAGATGGCAATCGAGTCAACCTGATCTTTCATCTTTCGGCAGACATCGCGGATCTGCTGCTCTTGTATCTCAGCGATGAGTTGACCATCGTATTCATATCCACCGTGCGTTTGATAGAAGTGTTCACCAAGTAATCTCTGCCATGATTGGCTCCAACCACACAATGGCGGAACGCTATCACCACTAGGTAAAGAGAGGCGGATCATACCCACTCGGTCGAGTCCTTTTTTCTCAACAATCGCATTGGTGCATTGCGTTGTGCCAAGCATCGCATGCTTGACATGCGAGCCATCAATGTTCACCTGCTCCAATAGCTTTGATATTGCATTATCAATCCCGGTTGAAATATCATGAGTGGTGGCGGTTTTGATCTTGGCAATCACGTTGAGATCGGCATCGAGCAGCACACCATCGGTGTTCGTACCGCCAACATCAATACCCAAACGGCAGTAATCTAATCTATTGTTTATCATCCCATTACTCCCCTCTAAGCGCCGATTTCAATTGTTCGATAGGCTGATAATCCACGGTATAACCAAAGTAGTTTGGTCCTGCTACTTCAATCCCTTTCGCTGTGCGCCACTTCGGATCGCAAGGGTAAGCGATTAAGTCGATGCGCTGACCATATCGCAGTTGTTCCGTAGTGATGGGCTTGCCTGTTTCATGGTCAAGGATCGAGATAAGGTCAGGAGTTGATGCCAACAAGTTCTCTTGTGACATATCCGCCCTACTGCGTCCTTTATGGGCGAGTAGAAGCTCATTCTGGAACTGGACAAAGACTAAATCCACCCCCGAGTCTTCAAACTGAGCAAGTTTCTCGATCACCACCCCACCCGTGGCAAAGCCACCATCGGTTTGGCGCTGAATATCAACGATCTTGCCGCTAATCAGGATATGACCACCGACAATATCCAACACCGCTTGAGTGCCGCTTTGGTTGCGCTCATTGGCTTGGCGTATTGATTCACCAATTTTCATCGCTTTGCTCAGCGTCGCTGGCAAAGCACTGCGCTTGAGGGTTTTCCCCTCCATTGGGTAATCACACATGGCTGCAGAGCCGCCCATTTGCTCGGTAATTGGGCGAGCAAACTTTTCAGACCAAACTCCATCAACCGGATAGAGCGCGACCACGTTGCCTCGCTCGTCAGCTAAGGTATTGGGTGCCGATGGCAAGCCATCAAGAAAGAACGTGACCATTTGTGCTTCAGGGAAAGCGCGTCCCATCGCATCACAATCAATGACAGGGATGTTCTTTTGTGCTGCCACCAAGATAGGAATGAGTGAGTTGAAGCCGCCCACTTCAATCGGGAATGTCGCTGCTATTTCGGTTTCAAGCGCCTTCTCCATCGCCTCATACGCCATAAGCATTTGATCTTTAGAGTTCAGCTTTTCAACTGCCACCGTCGGTGCTCCAATCATGGACGAAGGAACGGTCATCCAATCGTCCTGCACGTCATCCAAAGCGATTAATTGCACAGGTTGCTTTGCAGTCGCAATCGCCACCTTGGCCATCAACGCGCCGCTGTATGGATCACCACCACCTCCGGTGCCAAGTACGGTGGCACCCAGAGCGATATCGTCAATCATCTGTTCAGTAATAATCACTACAACTTTCCTTATTACTTAATATCCATTCACTTAGGAAGATTTTGCTGCTTGAATAACTTCATCAGAGCAAGATAGAACACGCCTGAAGCAACAATGCCATCCAGTGCTGAAATGCTGGTCAACGAGAATAGGTCAAAGAACTCTGGGGCCGTACAAGCACTAAATACAGTACCAAACACCCAAGATGCCAAACCTTTAAGCATCCAGTCCGGCACTTGTTGAATGTTCTCAAAGCTCATTTTGTTCGAATCAAGCACATAGTACTGTGCGATATAAACGCCCGCTGCGGGTGCGATAGTGACACTCAATAGCATCAAGAACTCAGTGAACTTGTCCACCATGCCTAATTGGGCAATAGCGATACCCGCGACCGTCATCAAAATCACTAGTATGGGACGTGGCACATTTGGCAATACCATCGACATACATAGGCCGCCAGACGTGAGGTTGCTACTGTTGGTCGTCCATTGAGCGAATACCAACACGATGATGGCAGCCATTCCCAAGCCTAGGCTAAAGAAGACTTCAACTAGGTCATCAGTACCGGTCATTTTAGTCAAAATAAGAGCGATAAGGATGATGGCACTGTTGCCAACGAGAAAACCAATACCTGCACCTAAGATCGCATCTTTACGGGTCTTCGCGTAACGAGCAATATCTGGCGCGGCGACGGCAGCTAGGATCCAGATGGACATCACAAACGAGATTGCTTGCCCCATCGTTAGGGGATCGGTGATTGAAGGGGCGCTACCACCTTTGTAATCCGCCGCCATGAACAAGCCAAGAGTAATGAGGGTGACCATGAGAGGCACAGAGTAAGTACTGAGCTTACCCAGAGCACGGACACCATAGATTGCCGTCGCCATCATCAGAATACTGCCACCAATCAGCGCAGATAGATGAGACACCACAATCTCATAGTTTGCCAGAGCATCAACGAGGATGAATGCAAAGAAGTCTGCTTGGAACGCAAACCAACCGACCAGCGAGATACCGTTGATAAACCCAAGAATCTTACCACCATTACGACCAAAAACGGCGCTACTCACTAAAGGCGTAGACACACCAGATTGAAAGCCGATATTAGCGCACAGCATCGCAATCACCGCGAGCAGGCCAGAGCCGACAAAGGTTGCAATAAGGGCATCTTCAAAACCAATACCACTACTGAGGATAGAGCCCAAGAAAAGCCCAGAAATATCGATACCAATCGCTAACCAAATGAGGCTTATCACCCACCAAGACCGCTTGGCTTTTTCTGGCACTGGCTCTAACTCGAAGTCATCGATTGCCTTGTGAGTCTGAGTTTTTTGGCCTGGCTCTGTCGTCTCTTCTTCTATGTATGTTTCTTTACTCATGCTGCATCCTTGCATTGTTATTCCATTAGCCTGAATAAATCATACTGGTGTATTTTTTATTATTAAATGAATATAATAAAGTTTAAACATAACAAAAAACAAATGTATTAATTAAAATGAGTTCAAACAATAAGTTAGATAAGCGTGACCTACGAAGATTAGAGCTTTTTTGTGAAATTGTTGAGCAAGGAGGCATCAACCAAGCGGTTGCAAGTACAGGACTTAGTCAACCCGTACTAAGCAATCAGCTTATTGCATTAGAAAAGAGTCTAGATTTAACACTATGCCAACGTGGAAGAAAGGGGTTCGAACTGACTCACGAGGGCGAGAAAGTCTATAAATATGCAAATCAGATAAAATCTACCCTTATTGACTTTGCTTATAAATTACGAGGTGTGAAAACTGAACTCTCGGGGCACGTCCGTATTGGCTGCTTAGACAACACTGTTACACTCCCCAATAACCCACTACCTAAAGCAGTTGAGTCATTTTATCAGCGCAGCGATAGCGTCGAAGTGAGCATTGAAGTCGGTGATTTCACTCAACTCAACGAAAAACTCGGCAAAAACCAAATTGATATCATGGTCGTGGTACTGGGGACACATCAAAAGCCTGCCTTCAAGCATAGTTACCCATTGTTTGATGAACGAAGCTACCTCTACGCACGCCGCGATCTAGCCGATAAAATCATGGACCGAGATTTTTCCCTTGATGGCTGTCGTATCAATATGGGCGGCTACGCCAAGGACGAAATGTTAGAACTCCTCAACGTCGAGCAATATGCCTCAGTTAAGCCCTACGATGGTTGGCATGTAGAGTCTAGCGTGCTTCTCACCCTGGCTGGCACCCATTTGAGCTTTCTGCCTTCTCACTTGATTGATCGTGGCCATTACGACCAATCTTTAGTTCCATTGCAACCAGAAAAATGGTTTCTAACTAGCCAGTTCTATGCCGTGATGAAGCAGCCACTTGATTCACTTTCTCCCGTGGCGCAAGCTTTCTTTGAGGAACTGTACAAGTTTACCGATGATCTCTCGGGTTGATTTCATTCATACCAATAACTTTCATGTCAGTGGTTACCGCTCGTCATGCACAAGGTTACTAAAAGTATACTGATTGCATTCAATCTCTAGGTAACTAATATATACCGGAATAGACTTGCAATTAGGTGCCCACTCGAACACCTATTCGAAGTGGGTCTTCTATCACTATGAGTGACGTTTTTATTATCATTGCTGATAAATGACGCGGGGCTGTATGAAAGCAAAAGTTGAAGTTGACCCAAAAGGGCGTAAGAGCGTTGTTGATGCCTGTTCCGAACCTTGTGCGATCGAAAAAGGTATGAGGATTTTGGGCTCCAAATGGAAAGGCTCCATCATCTACCATCTCAAAGATGGCCCAGTGAGGTTTAATGATCTGTCCAGAATGTTGGGCGGCGCTAGCAAGAAGATGGTCGATCAGCGTCTAAAAGAGCTAGAAAGTGAAAACATGGTAATACGTCGTGTGCTCAATGAAAAACCCCTGGCAGTCAGCTACGAACTTACTGAGTTTGGCCGCAGTGCGTTATCGATTCTTGATGAATTGAGAAAATGGTCTGAAAGCAACAATGTGCAACTCAAATAATGAATGTTCCGCTGAAATAGCGTGCGTAACCTTCATCGCTTCCCTCTATAACGTAACAAGGCAACCAAAACGGTTGCCTTGTTGTATCTCTAACCTAACGGCTCAGTAGTCTAGCGTGCCACGAATAGGGTAGTGGTTGTCTGGATTGCGAATCCATGCCAAACCTCGAGTCAGTGCTCCAAGTTCTGGCCTGACAAACGGGTTATTGGATAGATCAACCACGTGTAGGTTGCCGTGTTCATTGACAACAAACACCCCCGGCTCTGCAAAGTTATGGTCGGTTTCAGCTTCGGAGCGTGGTAGCGATATGTAAAGCCCTAATGTCTTCATTTGTTGCTCAGTAAGACCGTAGGCGATTGGGAAACTGATATCGAGCTTGTCTAGGTGTTGCTCCAATTGTTGCTTCGAGTCAGCAGAGACAGCCAGAATATCAACGCCCGCCTCACTAAAGGCTTGTTTATAGGTCTCAATTTCATTCAGATACTTAGTGCAAAGTGGGCAATGTTTACCACGATAGACAAACACCGCTTGCCATGTTGCATCACCTTGAGGCTGGCCTAGCTTGACTGTGGTTCCATCCAGCTTTGTTGCCTCAAATGTAGGAAAAGCGTCACCCGCTTTGAGTTTTTGTGAGTAAGTCATCTCGGCTCCTGGGATTGAAGTCATTACTAACTAGAAAAAACGATAAGATACTAATAGACCAGTTGCAACCAGTATACTTTTAGTAACCTAGCTTTGATTCGTCTGAGCCATTAACTCAGTTAAGATCTGTTTGTAACCTTCCACTGGATGCGCACCAGACACCGCATGTTCTCTGTTGAAAATCACCGTTGGCACACTCGATATGCCCAGTTCTTGCCATTGTTTCTCAGTACTGCGGATTGAGTTACGTCGCTGAACATCATCTAGCCAGCGCATCCCTTCTTCAGGATCTAGGCCGACAGTGATGAGCTCTTGCTTGAGAATCTCACGGTCAGAGACATCTTTCTGTTCACTGAAAAATGCGCTAAATAAACGTAATTTTAGCTCAGTCTGCTTGCCTAAGCTCTTGGCGTAATCGAGTAAAAGGTGTGCATCAAACGTATTTACCATCTTCATGTCATCAAAGTAGTTAAACTTGAAGCCATGTTCAGCGCCAATGCTGGCGATACGAAGGCGCGCGTTGTGACTTTCCTCTGCGGTACTGCCATATTTGCGAGCAACGTGCTCTCGAAGGTTTTCACCTTCAGCAGGCATATCCGGGTTCAACTCAAAAGGCTGCCACTCGATCTCGATGCGATCTTCAATGCCGAGTTGTTTGATCGCCGCTGTTAAATGGTTGTATCCGATGATGCACCACGGACAGACAACATCACTAACAATGTCGAGCTTAATTGTATTATTCATATGGGTCCCCTACTTAAAGCACTGTGCTCAAAACAATCTTCTCAAAAGTGTGCGTCTAAGTGCGCTTCAAAGCGAGCAAAATCGTTCTCAATGTCGGCGTTTTTCATCACGTCGTAGCAAGCAAAGGTTGGCAGTGCAGACATACCAAAGAAGCGGAAGTTTGCGTGCATGTGGAACATCAAGTCATCGACACTACGACCTTGGAACAGGTACTCGCTATCATCATTAAATGACTCTTCTGGAGCATTGAATGTGAAAGACAGCATGTATTTTGTATTGGTACGAGTGCCGCCTGTTCCATAATTTTTCTTTGGCTCTTCCGGCGTTCGACCATCAAAGGCACACAGCGAACCGCCCATCCCCGCCGTGAAGACATCATCCATGTATTTTTTGAAAGACCACGGAATCGTCATCCAGTTGACAGGCGATTGGAGTATTACTCGGTCTGCCCACTCAAAGTTCGCCAGTTGTTCATCCACTACGATGTCATCTTGCATTGTGACAACGCGAACTTCATGACCCTTTGATTCTAACTGGGTGCGAGCTTTCTCTACTAAAGCCGCATTGAGTTTGCCTTCAGAAAATGGAGATGGCTCGTGTGCGTTAATGATTAGAACGTGACTCATGATATTAACCCTTCAATAATTGGCTGTATGACAAAGCGAGCAATAATCTCGCTGTCTTGCGGTTTATTATGGTTACCTACATTTCGAGTGCAATTAGTTAACTTTTAGTAACCACCCTGAATGTTGATAAAAATTACATTAACTACATGTTTAATATGACTTTAATTTTTTGCATTGGAGCAGACATATGAGGGGAAAGGCGACTCTAGGTTACCTCAAGTAGACGAGCTGAAATTATTGGTGGGTTACCGCGGGTTTAGCATCAGGAGATAAAAGCACTGCTAAAAGAGAGAATAGAAAGAAATGAGTAGTCTGTTATCTTGTGACCAGATGTTCCCCCCGCTTTTAATGATTTATGAGCTGCAACTGTGCAATTTTTCGTCGCTCATTGTTGCCTCGCTCCTTCTCAGGACCTGCGAACAGAATACCTGATCAGCACACCAATAGGCCAAGTCAATCTAATGCGTATTTTGATCTCTTATACTACGAAATTTTCCGTAGCTCGCCCCCAAAATTACACGTCGATTCACACAACAGGCTGATATCAGTTGAGTTTCATAACAAATGGCAGAAAAATATACGGAATTCAAAGGTTGAAAAAGTCCGTCTATAAAGCGTTAGCTGACACCTCCATAATTGAGATAGGAGTATTATGAAAGAGGATTTGAGAATATATGCCAAAGGCTTGGCATTTACTGGAGGTAGTTTTAGCCTGCGCTCTCTCGATGTACTTATTTCAAATTATCGAAACATTCTATATCAACTCATAGCTGTTAGTTTAGGAAAGTCTAAAGCGGATAGACATATACGTGAACAAATTGACTATCAAGTAGAAATTAAAGAAGGTTCTATTGAGCTGTTGGTTGATTTCGTTATGAACAACAAGGAGCTTTTTGCGCCTCTTGCCGACGACGGTGGCTATCAACTATCCAATACAATTGTTTCATTGTACAAAGACGCTATTGCGTTAAGGGATGCTGTTGCAACCTGAATGATGGTTCGATCTTAATTGGTGACCCGAAGATTTTACTAGCTGCGCAAACGACCAAATCTGCCGTTGATAATGTCATAAAATCTATAGATGGCTCAAATGTAGAATATGTCGACTTTGGTTCGGGTGTAAATGATCTTCGATTACATTAAAAAATAAGAACTTACTAGGTCGTCGCAAAGAGGAAATACCCACGACACTCAATATTATCGGTCGATTGGATATGATTTCCGTCAGCAGTCACCGAGGTGCAATCGTATCGGATTGTCAGCGTTTTAATGTCACTTGGGATGAAGAGCTTAGGGACAAACTATTGAAAGTTGTTGATGTTGAGGCAACTCAGTTTAAAGCTAGACCCGTAATTGATCATGAATCATTAAGTGACAAAGAAATTGGTTTCCATATCGTCGACTGTTCGCAGTTGCAAATTGACTTAAACGTTTAAGTTAATCAGCTAACAAGTTACTCAAGTGGCCGTCATGGAGCTTGCTATACTCAAAGTGATAGAATAGTATCACTTTTTTATTCCTTTGGAGCAGCTCTCATGAAAGTAGAACTAGTTACATCACTCAAGCGTCAAGCAACTAAGATCCTCGCAGATCTCCACGACACAAAAGAACCAGTGTTAATTACTGAACATGGTAAGCCATCCGCGTATTTAGTTGATGTTGATGATTACGAGTTTATGCAAAATCGTTTGGCTATTCTGGAGGGTATTGCGCGAGGTGAGCGCGCACTAGCTGACGGCAAAGTGGTGAGTCATGATGAAGCCAAGGACAAAATGTCAAAATGGCTGAAATAATCTGGACTGAGCCAGCGTTATCTGACCTCAATGATATCGCTGAATACATAGCACTTGAAAATGTCGTAGCGGCAAAGCAGTTAGTACAAACGATTTTCTCTAAAGTCGAACGCCTAGAAACTTTCCCTGAATCAGGTCGTATTCCGCCAGAATTAGAACATTTAAGTTATCGTGAAGTTGTCGTTAATCCATGTCGTGTTTTCTATAAACAGGACAGTGACAAAGTCTATATTCTGTTTGTTATGCGTGCTGAGCGAGATTTGCGTAAGTTCCTGTTGAGTAAGCAATAACCTTTGGGGATGAGCGCCATACAAGTGTTTAAGGCTACAAGATACTTTTCATCATCTGACCTGATAGCTTTGGGCAGATGAGCTAAGAAGGTTTTGTCCAAATACGCGTTAGCCCAATACAACCCGGCATTGAGATAACCGCAGTGATGGAAACTCAGTGATTTCAGTGCCCTGATCAAGGCTCAGTCTATGCGGGTAATAAAGGTCTGCTCGTCATCCACAAACGCGACAAAGCCGCCGTGATAGATAAACACTCGGCCACGTCCCTCTACGAGACAAGCGAGCTGCGGGTTCAGATCTTCTTGGTTGTCTTGACTTTGAAAAGTCCCGGTGTCGGTGATAACGCCACTGAGCCTAGGCAAACAACCGTACGTGCGCTTAGCTTGATCAATCAAACTCAATTCGCTAGCGGTAGAAAAGCAACGGGGTATCTCACCTGCGTCTTCAATGAATAACGTTTTAAATTCTTCAAAAGCGGTAATCACCAGCCAGTCGATACCGTTTACATGATGGATGAACATAGTGTTTCTCGTTGATTTTGTTGCGGGGATCTTATCACTATCAAGGGCAGTACCTCTATACATAGGTGTTCTTGTTTCAGATGGAGCGTACGCGTCACTCAGATGACATGGTTTTCGCCCCAATAAGAGTCGAACATCGTCTGAACATACTCGTCACCGCTTTCATTCCGCCTTCGCCACAAAAATCACCGCAATCCCGCCAAGCACCAAAGCCGAAGCCAATACAGCGCTATAGGTGATGGACTCACCAAGCCCAATAGAACCGGCGAGAAAGGCGATCACCGGAACGGCGAGTTGTGCGATGGAGGCCTTGAGCACGGTGATCTGCTTGAGCACTTGATACCAAAGGATATAACCCAATCCTGAGGCGGCGATACCCGAGGCAAGCGCCCACATCACGCCCGAAGAGGTTAGGGTGACATCCATAAGCAGCGCGGGGCTGGCGAGCAGTGCGAGGAGGCTGGCGAGAATAAATCCGTGGGTAATCGCAACGGATGCGACACCGCTTTTTTTGCCAAGCACGGTAAACATCGCCCATGCAACGCCAGAGGCCAACATCAAACTCGCTGCGCCAAGGCTCGGTGATTGCGCGGATGGCAGCATCAGAACCACAAAACCTGTCACCGAGGCCAAAATACCGACTTTCTCCAGCTTAGTCAGCGCATTACCTGAGACTACGTGATAGGCAATTAACGTCATTTGCACCATACCAAACAGCAGTAGCGCGCCCGTCCCTGTGCTGAGTTCGGTATAGGCGTACGAGAAACACACCGCATACACAAACAGAGCGATAGCAGACCACCAACTGAGCGGCGAACGGAGAAAACCGAGCGACGCCTTACCGTGAAAGTGACCGCGCATAAACAGTAAAAGGGCTAAAGTGACCGCACCGGAGAAGAGACGCAGCAAGGTGAAGCTGCCCGGGTCAATCGCGCCGCTTGCCAATGCAAGACGACAAAAGAAGGAGTTGGCGGCAAAGGCGATAAGCGCCAAGCACAAGGTCATCATGTGGGGCATAATCAGAGAATATCCAATCTAAGAGGGTATGAGCGGTCCGTTACGAGAAGCGCCAGTATACCCCAGCACTTAGCTTGCACGAGCCAATAAGCCCGCGCGGTTTAGTCGAATCACTTATGACTCATGCCTTTCGGTTATGGTGGCTTAAATACGCCTGCGCGCACTCTCTGCCCATGTACTTGCCCAAAGTTCTTACGGGTAATGACGTCAGTTCAACCACAATCAAACCATCTAAAGCAAAATGAAAAGCAGGGTCAACATTGAAGCACACCAGTTTGCCATTTAGCCCCAGATATTGCCGCAACAGGACCGGCACCCCTACCCCACGCTCTAAGCGCTGCAACACTTTCGACAATAACGGCAGTTCGGCCAATGAACTGAGCATGTCGGGTCGCCAGAAGGTGTTGCCGCTCTCTTTCAGTGGCGTGGTGGGTCGAACCAGTTTCGCCTTGTCTTGATCGTAATGATGCACCGTCATCACCGATGCGATGAGCTGTCGCGCCACTGGGCTGTAATCGTTGCTAATGCTGACAGGCCCAAACAAATGGGTATAGCGGGGGTGGCGCGCCACAAACGCCGCAATCCCTTTCCAAAGAAGCAGCAAGGAGTGCAGATTTTTTTGGTATTGCTCGGCGACCACTGAGCGGCCAAGTTCGATGGATTGCCCCAACTGGCTAACAAACGCGTGATCGTACTCGAACAGGCTGCGAGAATAGAGCGCCTCAATGCCGCCTTGCGCGGTGAGCTCATCCACCAAACCGAGTCGATAAGCGCCCACCAACGCGCGATCGCTGCGATGCCACACAAAGAGTTGATGATATTTGGGGTCGAAATCGTCGACATCACAGCCGCGTCCTGAGCCTTCACCGACGGCGCGAAAACTCTCCTCTCGTACTCGCCCGATCTCTTGCATCATGCGCGGCATCCTCGCGGTGGGCACGCAGTAGACCACAAACTCGCCCTGTTCGAGCAGTTGAAAGTCGCTGAGCGTCGCCATCTCTTGCTCGAGTTCTGCTACGGCCATCGGCGCGATGATCGGCTGCTGGGCACTTTCAGGAGATCGCCGAGTTGCCGTATTCTCCTCTCGACTGCCCATCAAATAGGTGTTCAGCCGCAGATAGTGGGTCAGTTGCTGATCATCATCGAAATGTTGCAGTTCAGAAAACGGGATCGGCGCTCCGACCGAAACAGAAATCGTCTGCCCGGATTTATTGAGCAGTTCACGCCCAAGCATGGCCGTTCTCAATAGCGGATGCACACGACCGGCTTGATAGAACCATTTGCTGTTCATGCCTTGAATAAAAATAGGTACGGTTGTCGCCTCGGCATGGCGGACAAACTTCGCCACCGACTGGCTCCACGCTTTATCGGTGATTTGCCTCGCATCGGCTTGCCATGCCGACACTTCTCCCGCAGGAAAGAGAATCAGCAGTCCGCCCTCTTTTAAGTGCTGATTGGCCTCAGCAATCGCGCGCCGATTGGTGGTTCTTGCCCGTTCACCGCCGAACACATCCACGCCGATGAACAGTGAATCGAGCTCTGGTATCCGCTTAAGCAGCTCATTGGCCAGCACTTTGACATCTTTGCGTACTTGCGCCACCAGCGAGGCTAAAATAATGCCCTCAATACCGCCAAATGGATGATTCGCGACAATCACCACAGGACCTTGCTGTGGAATGGACGACACACTGCCGTGATCAACCGAATACTGAGTGCCGATTCTAGCCAGCGCTTCATGCATAAACTCAAAACTGTCTTGTGGCAGCGCCGCTTGTTGATACAAGGCGTCCAACTGCGACAAACCGGTCGCCCATTCAAGCGCTCTTTCGCCAACACCGAACGGGGTTTTACGTGGTAAACGAAATGGACTGGCGTACATAATCACATCCTCTTGATTAACAAACGTGGCGCGTCAACTCGCCGCTGGCCTTATTGAGCAATCAAACCTGGCCAGTTTTGGTCGGCTTGTTGAATATGCAGAGTGCGCGCGCTGTCCCAGCGCCCTTTGATGTCCGCGTTGTAATTGAGGTACAACTTGCCGTCGACAATCGCCCACTGCTCAGGATCGGAAGGGGCAAAGTCGCTCTTCTCAGACACAGCCCAAGCACAGTAGCCACCATACTGCGGAGCGTACTTTTCCGGCTCTGCTTCAAACATCGCTAAGTGCTCAGCGGATGAGAACAGCCATTGCGCGCCTTGGTATTCGGTTGTCCACTGGCTGTCACCTTTGACCGCTTGGCCTTGAGTGAAATACGCCACGGTATCGTAGCCGCTGACCGCCTTATTACTAAAAAATGAGGTGGAGATAAGATCCGCCGCGTTGGCGGAGACGCTGACCAAAAGCAGCGCAAATAAACGAAGTAGTTTCATGTCATGACTCCTTGATACTGGTGGGTAGGTCAATACTGGTTGGCACGTTGTAGTGGCGTGCATTTGGGGATACATCGGCCAAAGGGCCTGCGTCGATCGCTTGATAGCCCATGATTTTGTCGGTAGGACTGACATGGACGGTCGTAATACTGACGGTGCGCGCGTCTTCTCTGGCCATCAATGGCGAGAGATGAGGCCGCTGGGTATCGTGTCGGGTATGAAAACGCTCACCGAGCGTGTCATCATTCGACTGAGAGGCCAAGTCAGCAAACAGGCTAGTGCGATAGTCGAGCGCGTCATAAAAGAACCGACCAGACGAGACAATCGGCGCCACCGCACGATGATGGCTGAGCGCTTGGCCATCCCATGTCCACATTACGGTTTCATTCGCGTTGCGACTAGTATCGAACGAGACCACAGTAAACGGGGCATAGTGACTCAAGTTCAGCGCCAACATTCTTCTGTCTACTTCTTGACTCGATACACTGCTGGCAAGCTGCTTAACGATTTGCCCGCGACTTGTCAGTGGTCCTTGGGGCATCTGCCCTTGGTAGAAGTTGAGCAGACACACAGTCACGCCATACTCATTGGTCGCGATCCAACTGCCACCGCCTTCTGGATCAAGTGGCATCAGACAGTTAACCTGCTCCAACTGCATGGCTTGGGGCTCAGTGGCGGGCTGCCGAGTTCGCTGCTCATCACGGTTAAAGTAGACGCGGTAATGACTCACGCCGTGATAGGTCCAAGATAAGGTGCACATGCTATTGAGCCCTCTGATAAGTCGCGGTCGCCGGAGCCACGCCAAAACCCGATTCCACTTCGATGCCGCGCAGAGACGCCACCACTTTCGCCATCGCAAAGTGATGAGTGGCGTGCAACGCGGCAAAGGTAATCTCGCGTGCCAAGGTGGATTCCACCTCTTCGACTTGACGCTGAGACATCATCACTTCCGATTCCACACTCACTCGCGCTTCTAGTGCATCTGGCGGCAGTTGGCATAGCCAATCCACCAGCTGCGCTATCTCTCGCTCGGCCACGCGGCAATCTCGCTCGACGGGATGGCCGCGCCGACGCACGTTGTAATCAATTTTGCTCATTTCGCCATGTGGTGGCGCTTGGTCTTGCCCCTGTGCATGGCGAATCGCATGAAACAGATCCAACCAATGGCGAAAGTGCTCACCAATCGAGCTCGATACATGGGGCGCGGCTAACGCAACGTAGTCGTCATTGCTGAGCACACTGAGAAACCGTTGACCTTGGTGCAAGGTTTCAATGCCGCCTAGCACCGCGCCAGAGAGGCTCGCCCTATGTTTATCGCTGAGCGTCGCTCTCGCGGTGAGAGTGGCGGGAGAAGTCATCGCTTTTTTCATCATCATTCCTTTGATCAATCCGTCATGGGGTAGCGCTGCGTTAACGCTTTCTCCTCTCGCCAAGCGTTGAATAACGCCGCCAGAGAAGGTGTGTTCACCCCGCGTTGCTTATGCTGAGAGCCAATTCGGTACAACAAGCGGTACTGTGTCAGTAAGGTGCTAAAGATGTGCAGCAATGGGGTATCGCTATCCCAGATGTGCGCGGCTTCACTGCTCGCACCATTGATTTCCAAAATATCAAAGCGCTTGCCCTGCATCAGCGCGGTGATGGTGTCGAACTTGACGTCAAGACGGCCGTAGTGAAACCCTTCAAACTCACCCAACACGTCATCGAGCGTCGCTTCCAACTCCGGTGTGATAAAGGCGTTGCCGTTGCGAAAAATCGCGCCTCGAGAATGACTGCCCGCAAACGCCAGCGGATACTCTTCGCCCTTTTTCACCACGCTCTCTAACTTGGCCTCATGACGCGGCAAATAGAGATGTTGCAGTCGCCCAGCGCGTGGGCAGCGGGCGATCAATTCTCTAAGCGTCGAAACACCATCGCCTTCCACAAAGGGGGAGTATTTGAGTGTCATCGAGATGACTCTGCCGCGCTTCTCCCCTGGCTGGCGCACGTAAAAGAGCCCGGCTTCTGCGCGGTAACGGGATTTTTGTTGCAAAAGAAAACGGCCACCGGCAGGAAAATGCGCTAAGTAACGTGCCAAATCGTCCGAGTCATTGATGAGCTTGACCCCAGCGCCGCGACACCCCAAATCAGGCTTGGCCACCAGCGGAAAATCGAGCCCGGCATCATGCAGCGCCATCATCGCGTTATTGAGATCTTCGGAGTTTGACGAGTCACCCACTTCGACAGTGATGTAGGGCAAAATCCACTGGCGAGTTTTCCCTCCGGCACTGGCGAAAATGTCGCTTTTTGACTCGCCCACCATGCCGCTTAACTTGATGGCAGGGTTAGCGATAAGTGGCAGTGCCCAATCTAGGTGCCTTGCGCTGAGGAGCGCGCTTTGCACCACAACCGGCGCATAAAAAAGCCACGCTGGCAGAAACTCAAACGGCGAAATCACTCTTTTTGGCTTGCTCAGTACGGGCATCCCTGCGTTGACCTTCCCTTGCGGGATCACTTCCACATCATGATTGTGCATTCTGTTCACTTCTCCAAAACTGTTGCGCTGCGCGGTTTAATGCCCAAAGCGCGAGCAATCCCACAGGTATCATCAACCAGCGAGTCCATGCATCCTCACTGCCTATCCAACCGCCCACTTGATAGAAAGAGGTAAAGATCAGTGCCGTCCACATGGCTGTGGCGATAAAAACGGCCAAAAGAAACACCGGCAACGCTACGCCTAAAAAACCACTGACGGTGTAACTCACGCTGCGCATTCCCGGTACAAAGCGGACGATAAACAAGGTCACAAAAGCGTTGGCATTGAGCTTTTTACACATCCGACGGGCTTTATGGTGTCGGAAACAGCGAACCTTCAACCAACCGATACGCTGTGCTAATCGCCCGAGGGCATAGAGCGCCAAATCGCCGCTGGCAATACCAATAAAGATCGCCAGCAGCGCCCACTCCACCGCCATCACTTGATTAACCGACAAGGTCGCTGCCGTCACCAAAGCGAGATCTTCAAGTAAATAGGAAAGGAGGATCAGCGCGATCATCATCCACCCCAGTGAATGGGAATGAGACAAAATCCAAGCGTTGAGTGTGTGTGCCATGTCCATCTGCCTTCTCTGCTCCCTGATAACCACCGCCACTAACGGGGGAGAATCACAGTGAAAACGACTGTGAACCCCGCGATGCAACGATGTCTTATTGAACAAGATAGGGAATAGACGAAGAAAATTTCATTACAGGGTAGATTTGTGTCGGACAAGAAGCATCGACCTCTTAGTCAGACTTGCCGCCATCGATAGGAAATGGCACCATCCCTTGCGGTTTACAGGCGTTCGTAAAGTAGAGGAATGAGTATGGGTTATTGGTATCTAACCATTGCGATTGTGGCAGAAGTGATCGCGACGGGCGCGCTGAAAGCTTCAGACGGGTTTTCCAAGCTCACGCCCAGTCTCTTGGTCGTGGTGGGGTATGGCGTGGCGTTCTATTTTCTCGCCATGGTATTGAAGACCATTCCCGTTGGCATTGCATATGCGATTTGGTCGGGGCTCGGCATTGTGTTGATCACCGCTGTCGGTGCGGTGGCGTTCGGTCAAAAGCTCGATTGGGCGGCAGTGATTGGCATGTTATTGATCATCAGTGGCGTGATTGTGATGAACGTCTTTTCTCAATCGGTCAGTCATTAAAAGGGTAGTGATTGACTCAATCAGGCAACAATGTGTCAAAAAAAATAGAAAGGTGTGGTTTTGAGGCCACACCTTTTTGCTTATCTATTGGTATTGTAGCTTCGCTTATCGCAGGCGAATTACGCCAGTTTCAACTCGTGTTGCTGGCGATAGAGCACCATATCTTCAATGGTCAGAACTGGCATCGAGTGCAATTTCCCAAACGCGACAATCTCCGGCGTTTTACACATGGTGCCATCCGGGTTCATCACCTCACACAATACGCCAGCAGGTTGCAAACCCGCCATTTGCATTAAGTCGATGGTGCCTTCAGTATGGCCACGACGAGTCATCACCCCACCTTTGCGCGCGCGCAGCGGAAATACGTGTCCTGGGCGCGCTAAATCGTCAGGCTTCGCATTAAGGTTAGCGGCGGTTTTGATGGTGGTGACGCGATCTTGCGCCGACACGCCCGTTGTCACGCCCACTTTGGCCTCAATAGAGACGGTAAACGCGGTTTGATTGGCACTATTGTTGTTTTCAACCATCGGTGGCAAGGCCAATTTGTCGGCTTGCTCTTCGGTCAAGCACAAGCAAACAATACCGCTGCATTCGCGGATCATCAGCGCCATCTGCGCATCCGTGAGGTGCTCAACCGAGTAAATGATATCCCCTTCGTTTTCACGATCTTCATCATCGAGTAACAACACACCTCGACCTTCACGTAAGGCCGTCAATGCGCGTTCAACGCGGGTAATTGGGTCGCCGAATTCGGCAAGTAGTGATGACTGATTCATGGTTAACTCCTAAATTTCACCAGAATCAGGGCATAGAAGAGTTCTGGCGTCAGCGCCAGATAAACGAAATCACCCCCACGACGGTGGCGGCTTGGTTTCATTCTCTCTCATCCGGACTGTAACCGTCGGCTCTGGCTTCTCACCAGATCTGCTGACCTCGACGTATCGAGCGCTCGCGGGCTCACCCATTCGGGCATACCGCCGGTGGGGAATTTCGCCCCGCCCTGAGAATAAAGTAATCGCTGCTTGTGCAGCGCGCTGATTGTAGCGCGGCAAATGATAAATGCCAACGCTCCGCACGGGGTTTGCGCTAAGATAAAGCCATACACCCAGCAAGGAGCACAGCATGCCTCAACATGAGAAACTCAATTACGTCGAATTAGCCGCCCACGATCTTGAAGCCACCAAGGCCTTTTTTAGCCAAGCGTTTGATTGGCGCTTCACCGATTACGGCCCCGACTACACGGCGTTTGCCGACCAAGGGCTCGACGGCGGGTTCTTCAGAGCCGACGCCAAGAGCCAAACTGCATCCGGCGGCGCGCTGTTGGTGTTCTATAGCCAAGACATAGAAGCAACACTGGCCAAAGTGATCGCCAGTGGCGGCGATGTCATCAAACCCATTTTCGATTTCCCCGGGGGCTGTCGATTCCACTTTCTAGAGCCCAGTGGCAATGAGTTTGCGGTGTGGTCTGAGGGCCGATAAACAGCAAAGCCCTCACGAGGAGGGCTTTGTCATCAATCACAGGCGACTTAGAACGTCACGTTTAGACCAACAAAGTGAATACGGCCGTCGAAGGTGCCTTTGATGCCTGCACGTTCAATGTCTACTTCACCTAAATCAGCGTATTCGTAGAACATGTCAAACGTGTACCCATTCCACTCGGTTGCTGCACCCACTGAGTAGCGCCATTGCTCGCCTACTGGCACGTCAACCCATTGTAGTGAGGCGTCGTTTTGCGGTGAACTTTCGTAAGAGATACCCGCTTTTAGACGCCAGTCCGCGTTGAGGCGGTAATCTGCGCCCAATGCTAGTTTCCAAACGTCGCTCCAATCGCGTTCAATTGAAGCATCAAATGGATTACCTCCAACCGTTAAATCCAGTGGTAGCTCCTTCCAATCGCTCCATCGATGCCATTGTGCACTGGCCAACAGGTTTAAGTCCGCATTCACGCCCCAACGTGCACTGAGGTCGTAAATAGCAGGGAGCGATACTTCCGTAGACGCACTAGTAATTCGGTCACCATTTAGAGCACCATTAACTCTAGCATCTAGCTTATGCTTTACTTTTGAGCGGTAGCTAAAGCCAAAATCCAGATCGTCATTGTGACGGTACATTGCGCCAAAAGTCAGGCCCATCGCCCAATCCGTTTCTTCCTCGATAGACATAATTAGCGTGTCTTGCTCAAACGACACATAGTTGATTTGAGCGCCTGCACCCACAGACCACTTATCATCAATTTGGTAAGAGAGCGTTGGGTTGATTTGAAGTAGCATCAGTGTAGTGCTTTCTAGGAACGGTGCACCTGCCCATTGCTTACCGTAATCAAGGCTAGAGCCGCCTGCAGCGCCAAAGCCAATACCAAAGTGCATCTCATCTGTGATTTGACGAGCATGGAAAACTGCCAGTGCAGGTTGCGTAGTCTGAGAAGAACCATCAAGCGCAGAAAAACGATCAGAGTTGTAATTCAACTTAAGATCAAACCCCATCGCGTTCACTGTCGTCTTGCTCTCACCCATAAATGACATCGTCGCTGGGTTGGTCCACATTGCAGCAGCAGAACCGGTGTAAACACCGTCACCTGCACCTGTAGTACCTGCATTCGCCACCACAGCTTCTTGAAGTAGAATACCGCTGGCACTTGCCATCGCAGAGGAGAACGCCACTGCCGTCATAAATGGCCATTTCATTGAACGAGCAATTGAGTTGGGTTTGAACATAAAAAAGTCTCACTGAAAGTGTGCAATTTAAAAACTGCTACTAGTGTAGAGAGAGTTCCCCTTTTTTTCGGAATACCGATTATTCCAACCCTTGCTGTGACGCTTATCACGCACTGGTTGATTGAATCCGCCTTGGTGTATACTGCGCTCCACCCATTAACACCTTGACTGTTATCCTCTTATGAACAAGCAACCTATCAACAAAAGTCTACTCACCAACCTCATCGCCCTTGCACTGCTTGCTGGCGGGATTCAATCCGGTCATCAGATCGCGTTTTATGCGGGTCTGTTTGCCTTTTCAGGCGCCATTACCAATTGGTTAGCTGTCCACATGTTGTTTGAAAAGGTGCCGGGACTGTATGGCTCGGGTGTAATACCTGCGCGTTTTGAAGAGTTTAAAGCCGCCATCAAACAGCTGATGATGAGTCAGTTCTTTACCGATGAAAACATCGACAAGTTCCTCAACAAAGAGATGGCCGGTGAGCACACGCTCAATCTGCAACCTGTAATAGAGACCATCGACTTTAACCCCACGTTCGATTCTTTGGTTGAGGTGATCGCCAACTCATCCTTCGGCGGCATGTTGGCGATGTTTGGTGGCAGTGACGCGCTGGCACCACTTAAGCAGCCTTTCGTTGAAAAAATGCAGCAATCGGTGATTGAAATCAGCCAGAGCGATAACGTCAAGCAAGCGATCAAAGCGCAGCTTGAAGCGCCTGCCATGATGGATGAGATCAAACAGAACATTGAACAAATCATCGATCAACGCTTGAATGAATTGACACCTGCGCTAGTCAAAGAGATGGTGCAAACCATGATCAAACAGCACCTAGGCTGGTTGGTGGTGTGGGGCGGTGTATTTGGCGGCTTGATTGGTGTGGTGTCGTCGTTTTTTGCCTAACTGACACGCCTTTCTACTCCCTATATTGAGCGCCAGCAACACTGGCGCTTTTTTGATCCTCAGTTATTTTGTGTGGAGGCTTGGGCTGGATTTGAAGCGCCAACGCTAGTGCTGCCCAGACTCCCTTCGCAGCGAAGTCAGCATCACACTGAGCAAAATTAACCCCGCGCCGAGACTTTGCGCGAAGGTAAACGTCTCTTGCAACCACAACATGGCAAACAGAGCACCGAAAAGTGGCTCGCTGCCCATCAACAGCGCGACACGAGTGGGAGAGGTGCGGCGCACCGCGTAATTCTGTACATAGAAAGCAAAGAGCGTGCAAAACGCGACCAGATACAGCAGCGTCACCCAGAAGATGGACTCAGTGGGCAGGTGCCATTGAGACTGGGGCAACGTGCTCAAGACCAAGAGAGCGGCAACGCCAGCAACAACCGCTGATTGAATCGCGGTGAGTGTGGTGGTCGTCACGGCGCGACCGAGGCTGAATCGCTTGGTGGTGGTCACCATCAGTGCCCGTAGCAGCGCCGCAATTAGAATCAGATAATCCCCCAGCGTGAAATCGACACGCGCCCCATCGCTACCTGTCAGCAGCAGTACGCCAACCACGCTGGCGACACACAACAATACCAGAGACCAGGCGACCTTCTGGCGGTTCACCAACACTTCAGCCAGCGCAGTGAACAATACGCAAAGACTGATTAAAAACGCCGCGTTCGACGCTGTGGTATGCGCAACGCCAAACACTTCACACAGGAAAATAGCACTTAAAATTGCTCCGGTTGGCAGCGCAACCACCCAATCTTTGTTGAGCCCTGCTTTGAAATCTCTCACCACCAATGGCAACAACACCAAGGCAGTGATGGAAAAACGTAACGTAATGAACATTAACGCCGAGGTGTAAAGCAGCGCACTTTTAGTTAACCCGTAGCTGGTGCCCCAAAAGATCGCCACCAGCAGCAGTAATCCTTCAGTAATGGGTAGCCGCTGTGCGAGCGGCAGAGTTTGCGTTCCTTGCATCATTTTCTCCCAGAGTGGTTGACCCTCCCAGTATCCACAAGTAACTTAAATGAAACAATTGGTCGATTTTGCAAAGGATAATTGCACCATGGACACGAATAAACTTATCCCCTTACTGGCTGAAATGGCGGTGTTTGTTACTGTGGTGGAAGAAGGAAGCTTCGCCAATGCGGCGGTGAAATTGGGTGTGGCGCCCTCATCGGTCAGCCGCTCACTGCGGCGCCTTGAGACAGCGCTGAAAGAGCAGCTCTTGGAGCGCACCACGCGTCAGATGCGATTAACCGTCACTGGGCAAGAGGTGTTCCACCTTTGTCAAACTATGCTAGGGCAAGCCAAACTTGCTGTGAGCGCAGCACACGCCAACAAAGAGGCGATCGCAGGGCCGCTTCGCGTTGCCGTGCCGAAAGCGCTTGCCAAGCAAGTGCTTATGTCACCCATATTGACGTTTGCTAAACAGTACCCCAACGTCAATCTGACCCTTAAAGTGGAAGACCGCTATCTCGATCCCATTCATGACGATGTCGATGTGGTCATCCACATCACACCGAATCCTGTGGAAGGTTTAGTCGCGGTAACGCTTGCCCCTTGCCAACTTGTACTGTGCGCCAGCCCAGAGTACCTAGCGAAGCATGGTACGCCCGCACACCCCAATGACCTGCGCCATCATCAATGTCTCTGTTTGGGTGAATCCCCCAAAGATCGCATCTGGCGGATGACTCAAGGAACACAAACGGTAGCTGTCCCTGTCAGCGGTCATCTTGCCGTGAATCACAGTGAGATCCGTCGCCAAGCCGTACTCGAAGGGCTGGGTATTTCGTTGTTCCCTGAATTTGTGGTCAGAAATGAGTGCCAACAAGGCGTTTTACAACCTATTTTGAGCGACTGGCAATTAGCGGGCAGCTATCAAGGTCAAATCATCGCCCAATATCCACAATCGCCCTTTATCCCTTCTCAGGTCAAAGCGTTCGTCACGCACCTGAAATCAGCGCTCGCGCTCTGATCAGCGAGTCAATAACAAGGTAAAGGTGAAATACCATTCCAAAAATTAGGGATATAGAGGTTCACAAATGTGAGATCTTCACAGAAATTTCACATTGAGGTGGCATTTGTAGTGTGAATTGTATCACTCTTCACGTATGCTTAACTTGCTCATAAAAGTGCATATACAAGGAGAGTGCTATGAAGCGAATGGGAGTATTAGCCATGGCGATACTAGTGGCCACCAATGCCACTGCGTCAGAGCCCAAACCCGCGACACAGGCAACGATTGATGCGAACAACCAACTCAAGCAAAGTCTGCCATTCAGTGACACCAAAGATTTCGATAACGCGCAAAAAGGGCTTATCGCGACTCAGGATGTCGTTACCATTAAAAACCAAAACGGCGATGTTGTTTGGGATTTAGAAGCCTACAAAAAGTACATCGGCCTTGATAAGCCATCACCCGATACCGTCAACCCAAGTTTGTGGCGTAATGCGCAATTAAACATGATCAACGGCCTGTTTAAGGTCACCGATGGTATTTACCAAGTTCGCGGCTACGATTTGTCGAACATCACCTTTATTCAAGGGGATACAGGCTGGATCGTATTCGACCCACTCATCTCTCAAGAAACCGCAAAAGCGGCACTCGACTTCATTAACAGTGAACTCGGCGAGCGTCCTGTTGTGGGCGTCTTCTACAGCCACAGCCACATTGACCACTTTGGTGGGGTGCGCGGTATCGTCGATGAGCAAGATGTCATCGACGGAAAAGTGACCATTATGGCCTCCCCTGGCTTTACCGAGCATGCCGTATCTGAAAACGTGATTGCAGGTAATGCGATGGGTCGACGCGCAGTGTACATGTATGGCGCCCTGCTTCCACGTAACGAAAAAGGCGGCGTCAATGGTGGCTTGGGTCAAACGACGTCAACCGGTCTTGCGACCATGATTGCCCCAACCGACACCATTGAGAAAACCGGTGACGAACGCGTGGTCGATGGCGTGAAAATGGTCTTCCAATACACGCCAGGCACAGAAGCACCGACTGAGATGAACGTCTGGTTCCCTCAGAAAAAAGCGTTGTGGATGGCGGAAAACACCACCAACACCATGCACAACATCCTTACACTCCGTGGCGCTCAAGTGCGTGATGCGCTGAAATGGTCAAGCTACTTGCAAGAGACCATTGAACTATGGGGTGATGATGTCGAAGTGAAATTCCAAAGCCACCACTGGCCAATGTGGGGCCAAGGCGACATCGTCAAATACTTCAAGAAACAGCGTGATATGTACAAGTACACGCATGACCAAACGGTCCGTTTGATGAACCAAGGTTATGTGGGTTCTGAGATTTCTGAAATTATCCAATTCCCAGAGGAAATCGACAAGACCTGGAGCAACCGCGGTTACTACGGCACCCTACGCCATAACAGCCGTGCGGTTTATCAACGTTACATGGGCTGGTACACCGGTAACCCATCGGATCTGAACAACCTGCCACCAACCAATGCTGCTGTGAAGTACGTTGAGTACATGGGCGGCGAACGCGAAGCGATCAAAAAAGCACAAGCCGACTTTGACGCGGGTAACTATCGCTGGGTCGCAGAAGTGATGAAACACGTGGTATTTGCTAATCCACAGAGCAAAAACGGTAAAGCACTCCTTGCTGATGCCTATGAGCAGTTGGGTTACCAAGCGGAATCTGGCCCTTGGCGTTCTGTCTACTTGCAAGGCGCTTACGAGCTGCGTAACGGCACACCAAGTGCGGGCGGTACCAACACTGCATCGCCAGATATTATCAAGAACATGCCACCAGAAATGCTGTTTGATTATCTCGCGGTACGTTTGTTACCAGAAAAAGCGGCTGGGAAGAACTACGCCATCAACATTAACTTCACTGACCTAGATGAGAAGTACACCTTGTACATTGAGAACTCTGTGCTCAATCACACTCATAAGCAAGCAGAGAAGCCGGATGTGGCGTTGACGCTGACCAAAGCGACACTGGATGACGTCCAATTGGGTAACATCACTCTTGAGCAAGCCATTGCTGATGGTTCTATCACGCTCGACGGTGACGGCGATGTGTTCAAAGACTTTGTCGGTATGCTTGATACCTTCAACTTCTGGTTCAACATTGTGACACCTTAAGGAGGCGTTATGATGAAACAGGTCGCGACGTTGCTCACCTGCTCAGTCATCACGCTGGCAAGCCCAATCAGTTGGGCTTGCTCTTACGATGGGTTGTTCAGCAACCCATTTAGTGAGAGCTATCCTGGGGCACTGGATGTCTCCATCGCCACGCAAAAAGCGTTACGTGCACAGTCTATCCAATTGCCTGAAAAGCTTGATGGCGCCCAAGGCCTAAGACGCGCCAGTTGGTGGCTCAATCTGATGGTCGACATCTACCCAGAGTTACCGTCTGGTACGTATGTGTATCTGGTCGACAGACAGTTGTGGTCGCAGCGCAGTGAGCAAAGCATGGTCGTCCATGTCACGCCACCACCGCAGGGTGTTAACGTTGTTCAGTTAAGCGAAGCCGCTTTACATAACTTGATTTCTAACCAGATCTCACTTGAGCAGGCGCGTGAATTAGGCTTGCTGACCGAAAGCTAAGCAACGCATTATCAAAAATAAAAAGCCACACCCTAAGGTGTGGCACAAACAAAAAGTAAGGCAGTGGATTATTCACTTTTTGCACTGACCAGTCGCCAATTCGGCAACCGAAATTCTTCGATTCATTTCGACTCGATTTTGCCTAGCAGGCGCCATTTCTGCCCCTCTCAGCCATGAGCTTTACGACCTAATCAATAGGTCTCAAATACACCCTGATTGTAGTCGCGTACTGCTTGTTCAATCTCTGCCATGCTGTTCATCACAAAGGGACCATAATGCACGACCGGTTCGTTGATGGGCTCACCGACGAACAACAAAACGCCAGAATCTTTGTTGGCGATCAAGGATGCCGAGTCGCCAAGAGTCAACAGAGCCATTTCACCTTGGTTTACGCACTGGCCACCCAATTGGATCTCTCCTTGATAGACAAACAGCATCATATTGTGATGCGCCGGTGTGCCAATGGTGACCTGCTGACCAGCTTGAGTGCGCCAGTCTGTCACGGACAGGGGTACACCCGTATCGGTCAGTGGCCCTCGCTGCACCTCATCGTCAATCTCAATCTCGCCCGCTAAGATACGAAACAGCCCTGAATCCTTGCCAACATACTCGGTAATGGTTTCTGGCTGAAAATCAAAGTACTTGGCAGGCTGCATTTTGTTCTTGGCGGGCTGGTTGATCCAGATTTGAAAACCATGCAGATCGCCCTCTTCCATAATCGGCATCTCACTGTGGATCACACCACGACCTGCGGCCATCCACTGAGCACCACCACTGCGTAGCTCTCCAACGTTGCCCATGTGGTCACGGTGCTGGAAGTGCCCTTTCATCATATAAGTCAGCGTTTCAATCCCACGGTGCGGATGAGGAGGAAACCCACCGACATAATCGGCTTTTTGATCAGATTTCAGTTCATCCATCATCAAAAATGGAGAAAATGCCGTGTTGTTAAATCCAGCGACACGCTGAATTTTCACACCATCGCCGTCAGAGGTGGCGTGGGCGGGGATCAATTGGCGAATTTGTCGTTGGGTGGTCATCACAGGTCTCCTGTTAGGCGATGAAAACAGTCTATCGCCTCTTATCACTAAAGAAGACTCGGTCAGGTTGAGCTAGATATTCGAAATTTTTGAATAATGGGATCTCTCTCACCACTGGCATCGAAATAAGTCGTTACTATCCAGCCAGTTAGCATAGGGAATAGGGAGCGACCGATATGAGTCTTCGATTCTGCCCGCAATGTCAGTGTGAAACCGAGCACAAAGAGTGCATCAAGCAAAAACCTTCGCCGTACGGAAAAAGCCGAAAAGAAACCGTAAAAGCCTTTTTCTCTGGCTTTTTTAGCGGTATGGTCGTGGGCCCGGCGTTGGCCTCGTTAGAATTGATTGATCGTTACGAGCAGTGCCAAACGTGCGGGCATCTGACACTTGATAACCACGGAGAAGAATTTAAGTAGCCACAACAGCTTCAGCGCTGTCGGTTCACTGTATTGTCATGTTAGTTATATCCAATACCGTCACCTTGAGTGACTGGGAAATCCAATTAACCGCCATTCGCGCTCAAGGCTCTGGCGGCCAGAACGTGAATAAGGTGTCATCGGCCATTCACTTGCAGTTTGACATCCAACGCTCTACCTTGCCCGATGTCTACAAACAGCGTCTGTTGGCGCTTTCGGACTCTCGCATTTCAAAAGAGGGCGTGATTACCATTAAGGCGCAGCAGTATCGCACCCAAGAACAAAATCGTGAGGATGCCCTAACCCGCCTAGCCGACATGATCCGCAGCGCGATGGTGGTACAAAAGAAACGCCGCCCAACCAAACCGACCCGCGCCTCCAAAGAGCGCCGTCTGAAAGCCAAAGGCATCAAGGCCAGTACCAAGGCGCTACGCGGTAAACCCTCGTTCTAGCGCACCGTAACATCGCTTATACAAACGGTGACTCGGAGAAAGACAGGCCTACGGATCAACAAAGCTCCACGCATGACATGGAGCTTAGATCTACCCAAGTCGGAGCAATACGCAATGCCGCTCGCTCACATCATCAGGTATGGGCGGCTTTATTTGTGAAGTTGTTGGAATAAATCGTCTTTCATTTGCGCGCGACGCACTTTGAGTGTGTGCATTTCTTCGTCGCTGATAGGAGAGTCTCGAAGTTCGAGGGTACGTATTTGTTTGTCGATGGCGTTGTATTCTTTCATCTGGTCGTTGAAGTTTAGGTCGGTTTCTGCGAGCGATAAAATGTCATCCTTATGCTCTGGAAACTCTTTGAGTAGAGAATGGTCTTCACCTAGCATATTTGCACCTCGTCCTGTCGGTTGTGTTGTACATTTTTTAACCTTAGCACCTCTTACCGATCAGAAATGGGACATTCATCGATTTGTCAGGATCCGATCCATTATCACTCGGTGATAAACTCGGGTTTAACTGCAAGACGCCTTAGTAGAGTTGATGATCTTTCAGCGGCACCTCGAGTGCATTGGTCGATCCTTTCTCAGGTCCACCCACCATCTCATCATACGCACTCTCGTGTCTGAGAAGCTGCTGCGTCGCATTGAGTTTTCGACAGCGCTTTTGCATCTCCACTAATGAGTGTGTCACTAAGCGCTTGCCAGAATTGTCCATCACAGAGTATCGCTCGCCATCCACTTCGACACTGGCCTGATAAAGTGCCAGATCCAGTGAGTGAATAATCAGTTTATCGAGATAAAAAAATTGCTCCAACTTGCTCAATGGCATCTCCATGTCCACCTCTCTTACCGACTTTACTTTTATGCGATCAAACTAATCTTTACGTCGGTCACGAGAAAAAGTTCAGCCTAGAAAAATTTAAAAAATAATCCTGATCGGTGCCAAACTGCACACGTATCAACCAGCGAATCCAACACAACACAGGGACATTCGTTATGATTCGCAAAACACTAATGACGTTCGTTATCGCTATGAGCAGCCTTTTGATGATGTCGACTGCAAACGCTAACCACCACGGCATGAAAAAAGACATTGTCGATGTCGCCGTAGAGAATGGTAGCTTCACCACATTGGTCGCCGCTGTCCAAGCAGCAGGACTGGTAGAGACATTGAAAGGTGACGGTCCTTTCACGGTACTCGCCCCCACCGATGATGCGTTCGCCAAACTGCCCGAGGGTACAGTAGAGACGCTCCTCAAGCCTGAGAATAAAGACAAACTCGTATCTATTTTGACCTACCACGTCATTCCAGCGAAAGCGATGGCTGCCGATGTCGTCAAAATGGATAAAGCCACCACCGTCCAAGGCCAAGATGTGATGATTAAAGTGATGGGCGACAAAGTGATGGTCAATAACGCTAACGTTGTCATGACTGACGTCAAGGCAAGCAACGGCGTCATTCATGTGATTGATACGGTCATTATGCCAAAATAGGTAACCAGCAGATTTTATTAAAAGCGGCGCTCTGCGCCGTTTTTTTGTGCCTTTTGAATCACGTAGGCCACAGCTATATTCATCACTGCTTGTTGCTCATTTTGGAACAAACTGTCCATAATGATTGGGCGCCTCGGCTAATGCATCTAACACCGCCTTTGTGCACAATAGCACTGTCATCACTTACCTTCGGAGCACAATCATGAACGAACAAAAAGTTATTCTAATCACAGGCGCGACCGATGGTATTGGTCTATTGACTGCAAGCCAACTTGTAAAGCAAGGGCATCGCGTATTGGTTCATGGCCGCAACCCTGACAAGCTCGCCAAAGTGGTTGAAACGCTTAATCAAGAACATAACACCACACTCACAGCCTTTATCGCCGATCTTTCTGTCCTCAGCGATGTGCAGCGATTGATTGAACAAGTGAGCGCCACACTGGGAGAGACACCACTTGACGTGTTTATCAACAACGCAGGTATCTTCAACGCGCCAGCGGACAAAACGCCCGATGGCCTCGATATTCGCTTTGCCGTCAATACGGTCGCACCTTATCTGCTGACCCAAGGATTGTTGCCACTCATTCCTGCCCATGGGCGCGTAGTGAACCTCTCTTCTGCAGCGCAAGCCAGTGTGAGCATTGAAGCCCTGCAAGGAAAAGGTCACTTGTCTGACAGAGAGGCTTACGCGCAAAGCAAGCTAGCGATTACCATGTGGTCTCGCGCACTGGGTGAAGCACATCGACACTCGGGGCCAATGATTGTCTCGGTTAACCCGAAATCACTGCTCGGTAGCAAAATGGTCAAAGAGGCGTTTGGTATTGCAGGTGGCGATCTCTCCCTTGGCGCCGACATTCTCGTTAGCGCCAGCCTAGATGACGCCTTCAGAGGCGCAGGCGGACGCTACTACGACAATGATATTGAAGCCTTTGCGCAGCCTCATCCAGATGCACTAGATGATAGAAAGGTGCAGGCGGTGATCGATGCGATAGAAGGGATAGTCGAGCGTTAACGGTCACCCCTTACCAAGATACATCCCCTCAAAGCCTTCAATATGCTGCTCCCAAATCGGTGGCAGGCCGATGAAGGCTTTGACGGCTTGAATAAACTCGCGCACTAATACCGTTTGTTTGCGATGGGGATAGAGGGCATACAGCGCTGTGCCTTGGTTACATAGCCGGTAATCGGTCAGCAACGGGGTGAGGTTCATGGTTTCGACAGACTGGGTTAAGTTACTGGATGAGATCATCACGTAACCGAGACCCGCTTGCACGGCATCGAGTAGAGTGCGGACGTCGTTAACCTTGTATCGCCCTTGCATTTTGTAACTGTGCAGATCGGAGGCGTCGGACATTGCCCCTAAGCGCACTGTGTCAATGGTCACTGAGCCGTTGCTGTAGACCACAGAAGGTAGGCGCACCAACTCTTGTGGTGAGCGAGGCTCGCCATGCTGGGCAATGAAGTCATGGGAGGCGAGGATCACCGGGCGAATCTCTGCGATTTTACTGGCGATCAAGCTTGAGTCTTGCAAGATTCCGAGACGAAATGCGACATCAAAATGCTCAGAGATAATGTCTGAGCGTTTGTCGTCCATCAGCAGCGTCACTTCCACCTCTGGGTAACGGCGCATGAACGCGTTGATCACCGGTTGCAAATATTGCTGACCAATGTGCAAAGGCGCCGTAATACGAATGCGTCCTTTGGGCTCAGCATGGTAGGTGTCGGCAATCAGTTTGACGTCTTCTACCGTTTTACGCAGATTATGCGCTTGCTCTAGGATCTCCTCCCCCGCCGGCGTCAACGAAAAGGAACGCGTGGAGCGATTGAGTAACTGCACACCGAGCTCACTCTCAAGCTTTTTAATTTGCTTGGAGAGCGAGGAGTTATCCATATTATGAAGCGCCGCCGCTTTGGTAAATGAGCCTTGCTGCACCACATCGATAAACAGCGCCAATTGATTGACCAGTGACATACCCCCTCCTCTTGATGTTGAGTAAACTGATTGTTGGGTAAGCAAAGCCTACTCGGGTTTTGTAGGCTTGACCGAACGTTGCCAATGGACCAGCCATTTGTCGAGATGGTTAGCAAATTGCTGCCTATCTGCCTGACTGAGTGGCGGTGGCCCGCCCATCTGGACGCCGCTGCTGCGCATGGTGTCCATAAAATCGCGCATGTTCAAGCGCGCTTTTATGTTTTCTTTGCTGTACATTTCACCGCGCGAGTTGAGCGCCTGTGCGCCTTTAGTGATCACTTCGTCGGCCAAAGGGATGTCACTGGTGATGACCAAATCGCCCGCTTGGCAACGTTTAACAATCTCATTGTCTGCCACATCAAACCCTTGCTGAACTTGCAACATGTTCACCTTTGGTGACGCTGGCGTGCGTATAAACTGGTTCGCGACTAGCGTCACTTCGACGCCAGTGCGTTGCGACGCGCGGTAAAGCACATCGCGGATCACCACAGGACACGCATCCGCATCCACCCATATTTTCATCAAATTGATTGCCTCATTAATTTGCGTTATCGAGAATAAAAAGTTATCGCGATTTATTGGCGAAATTTAACGGCGGTACCGCTAACACTGACCATCATCATACTGCCGCCGCTGCCAATCACTTCGTAATCGATGTCGATACCGACAATACCATCGGCGCCCAGAGACTGCGCGTGTTGCTCCATCTCGGCAAAAGCGATTTCTCGAGCGCGGCCCATTTCTCGCTCGTAAGCACCAGAGCGACCGCCTACGACGTCTCGAATAGCACCAAACATATCTTTGAAGATGTTGGCACCTAATATTGCCTCTCCGACCACAACGCCAAGATAGGCGTCAACAGGTTTGCCCTCGACCACTGAGGTAGTAGTTTTGATCATACGGTTCTCCTTGCCTTGCTTAAGTGCCCTTCGCTGACATCAATGGCGCTGCCGCCTAAAGTGTCAAACGGGGTTTGATAAATTCAATGAACGCCGAAATGCGCTTGGCGACGTGGGAAGATTTGTAATATACCGCGTTGACCTGCTCGCGCGCGGTATTTTCCACTCGCCATTCCTCCAACAAAGACACCAAGGCGCCATTCGCCAAATCTTGATTGACCATAAAACCGGAGAGACACGCAATGCCATTCCCCGCGAGTGCCAATTGACGCACCGTCTCTCCGTTCGCACTACGAAGCGTCGGCGCGATGGGCTCTAGTCCTTTCAGTGGCCAATGGTTGAGCACTTTCGGCGCCGTAAAACCAATGATCTGGTGAGAGGATAAGTGTGAGACGCGAGTGGGTGTGCCATAACGCGCGAGATAATCTGGCGAAGCGACAATATAGAGTCGACTTTTACCGAGCGGACTGGCGTGTAAAGTGGAGTCTTTAAGGTGGCCGATACGAATCGCAACGTCCGTGCGTTTTTCAAGTAAGTCGACGTAACCTTCATTGGACGTCAGTTCGAGTTCGATATCGGGATACGCGACTTTAAACGATTGAATCAACGGCACAAGTTGGTGAAACACAAACGGGCTGGCCGCATCAACGCGTAGTGGCCCTTTGGGCAACTCACCACGAGACATTAAATCCGCTTCGGCTTGACCAATCAGCTGTAACCCTTGGCGAACCGAATCGACGAACAGTTTGCCTTCTACCGTAAGCTCAACACGGCGCGTCGTGCGATTAAGGATGGACACACCAAGTTGCTGCTCGATCTTGCTCACCGCACGAGAGACACGCGCCACTTGGATGTTGAGCGCGTCAGCCGCCGCTGAAAAACCGCCGCTATCGACGACACTGAGCAATATTTGTAAATCATCGGAGCGTGTCAGCATGTCAGACCTAAAGTGGTGACTACGAATGCCCAGAGTATAGCGAAGTCCGCGCTGGCTTTACACTGTAAACCCACCACGAACTTGACACGTAGAACGCTAGTCCACCCGCGTGAGCGCAATCAAAATCGCACTTTCAGGATCCAATATCGGCATGGCTAAGCCCACTTGATGTAGCCATGCGCCAGACAGGGTACAACCTTGTGCTGTCCAAGGGGGCTGACGGCACACCATGGTGTCAAAGTTGAGGGGCTTATCAAGCAAGCTGACATGGTATTGAGCACTGTCGTACAGCCCTGCAAATCTTAATTGGCCGCTCAGTGCATAAGTAGGCATAGCCAGTTGCGCCACTACGGCCACCGCTTGCGATTGATCGTCTGCAACAACGCAGTAGGCTTGGTGCGCACTATCTTCGGTGGGTAAACGCCAGTTAACGCCATGGTGAAGCAGCGGACGAAGCTGCTTATGCAGCGCCACATAACGGGCAAATCCCGCTTTCTCTTGCTCAGATTCAGAAACGGGATCAAGCTCTATCCCCATGTGACCAAACAGCGCGGTGAGGCCGCGAAATTCGATACTGTGCCTGCGGCGGGTACTGTGACAGTGGCCAGAACCAATATGGCTGCCCATCACTTCTGGCGGGAACAACAAGCTCATGCCGCGTTGAATGGTTTGCCGCTCGAGCGCGTCGTTGTTGTCAGACGTCCAAAATCTATGGGTGCGCTTGAGCACTTCAAAATCAATCCGCCCTCCGCCTGCAGCGCATGATTCGATCTCTACCTGCGGATGGGCAGCGCGCACTTTATCGACCAGTTGGTAGTAGCGCTCGACCTGCTTGTGCCCAGCGGCACGGTCGTGATGAGCCGGTTGGACCACTTCTCGGTTCATGTCCCATTTGATGTAGGCAATCGCATAGTTGGAGAGAAAATGATCCAAACGCTCAAATAGGTAATCAAACGCCTCAGGGTTTTGTAAATCAATCACATATTGATGACGGCCGGTGGGCTGATGATAGCCCTCCACCGCCAGTAACCACTCGGGGTGGCGACGATAGAGATCCGAGTCTTTGTTGATCATTTCAGGTTCAAACCAAAGACCAAACTCCATGCCTAGTTCGTTGACGTGGTTGACGATGTCCGTCAGCCCTTCGGGGTATTTACGCTCATCCAACACCCAATCGCCTAATGCGGCTTTGTCGTTGTTGCGCCCTTTGAACCAACCATCGTCAATGATGAAACGCTCAACGCCCATACGTGCCGCTTCAGTCGCCATCTGTTTGATGTATTGGGGAGCATGATCGAAATAGATCCCCTCCCACGTATTGAGATGGATAGGCCGAGGCTGTTGTGTGACTGAACGGGCGACAATCTGCTCTCTCACATGGCGATGGAACTGCTGACTCATGCGGCTCAGCCCTTGCTCACTGTAGGTAGCATAGAGCCAAGGGGTGGATATCGACTCTCCTTCAGCCAGTGCGATTTCGCCCGGTAAATAGAGCGCTTCGGCCTGCATTACGCGCCGCCCATCCGCTTTGACGTCCACTCGCAGGCGGTGATTGCCACTCCATGCCAGATGAAAGCCCCATACGTCACCCGAAAGCTCACCAAAGCCTGGTGTGCCCGCGATTAGCGCCGGGTAGTGCTCATGCGAGGTGCGCCCGCGTCGATTCTCTTGTTGGTAACCACCGTGATGGAGCGTAAGGCGCTCGGTTTGAAATTCATTAACCCAGCGACCATGAAAGGTGAGCAGTTCTTCAGCGCGCCTATCGAGTGGTAAGGTATGAGCAAAGCGCGTCACCCAATAGGGGCCCTGCGCTAAATTAGTGACCGTTTGACGAGTTTTGAGCACGTCATCCTCACCAAGATGCACGTCAATGGTTAAACGCAGCTCAGCCTGTGCGTCTTGGTAGATGAGTGTCAGTGAATGTAAGTCATGTTCGCAGTGGGTAAGAGAGAAAACCGGCGCCCACGCTAGACCATGACGGTGTCCTTCAAGGCCAGGCGAGCCAAACGATCCGCGCCCCAGTTCGGGATGCAAAGAGACCGGCACATCCTTATCAAGACGGCCAAACGGCACCGGGCGTTGCAGCGCCAAAGAGGCGTTAGGCAACCCATGCTCTGGACTTAGCAGACGTTTACCCCAGTGCAAGACTTCGGCGACCTCACCGATCTCCACCAGCAGTTGCGTGCGCGACCCGACTAATTCTATGCGTTGCGTTGGCTCCATCATGACATCCTTTGTACGAATTGAGCCGAATATCATAACGCAACCACGCTGTGATTCTGTGAGCAGAGGCAGAAAGATGGAAACGTTTACATTCGCATACATCCCCGCCCATTTGGCCTAGGCGTTATTACGCTTTTTGATGACGGCTTAATACCGGCGTGTTCTTTGGTAGGACAAGGGCGAGGGCTTGCGGTAACACTTCCATCACCACTTCGGGGCAAGAGAGTGGCTCACCATCGAGGTTGATCGGCATAACTTGGCTGGAGAGCCATTCAATGCGCTTGACCTGTTTACGATGAATAAATTGCGTCTCGCCATCGCCTTGCTGCTGAAGCTCACTGAGCACGACAGGGATGTCGGCCGCGCTAAAGGCTTCAATCGATACTGCTTCGAGCAACCCATCATCAATATAGGCATTGGGTGCCAGCTCTTGGCCGCCACCGGCTAGGCGACCGTTGCACACCGCCCCCACCACGACACCGGCTTCGCGCGTATTGTCATCAAAACGAATTGTGCCTTCAAAAGGCTGAAAATTGATCGCCTGCAACAACCCCGACAGCGTGTACGCGCCGCCGCCCAAGAAGTTTTTCAGCGCCACCGGCGTATTGGCCGTCACCTGCGCGCCAAAACCCGCAGTCGCAATATTAATGAAGTGCCGCTCGTTAGCTTTGGCGGCATCCACCCGGTAACCCTCTCCACTAAGCGCCAGCTTGAGGGCTTGATACGGGGAGTCGGTAGGAATATGACAGGCCGTGGCAAAATCATTGGCCGTGCCAAGTGGTAACACCGCCACCTCCAACGCCAGTTGATGTTTGAGAATCGCGTCAACCACTTCATTCACCGTCCCATCACCGCCGCCTGCAATCACCCGGGTGACCTGCTGCTCGGCAGCTTCGCACACGAGGCGCTCAATATCTCCTGCTTCCCATGTTGGCCGTACTTCGAGCGTGTGGCCTTCTTTGCGCAGGGCCATCACCGCATCGCGAATATCTTGTTGCGCCGCTTTTTTTCCGTTGAGTAGTAGTCGAGTGGTCATGTCAGTGTCCTGTAGTTGTCTTGGCAGAGGTGACGCTAAACCCGTAGGCTTATGGCTCGATTATAGAGAATAACATCGCCGACGAAAAAGCCTCACCGGTCAGTTCACCGTTAATTACCCATAATTTTGACAAAAGTCATTTGCAAAAGACGCTGTTTTTCACAAAAGAATTCAGCTCGATAATGGCCGCCACTGAACACATCATTGAGAATGAAAGTATGCCTATTGCTCTTTTTGCTCTAACCCTCAGTGCGTTTGCCATCGGCACCACTGAGTTTGTCATCGTTGGGTTGATCCCAACCATGGCCGCTGACTTATCGGTCTCGCTGCCCTCAGCCGGTCTGCTGGTCAGCTTATACGCCCTTGGCGTTGCCGTCGGCGCCCCGGTGCTGACCGCGCTGACGGGAAACTGGCCCCGTAAGACGGTACTATTGACCGTCATGGCCCTGTTTGTCGCGGGTAACCTGCTGGCTTGGCAAGCGCCAGGTTACAACACCCTGGTGGCAGCTCGGATCCTAACGGGTCTTGCTCACGGCGTGTTTTTCTCGATTGGCTCGACCATCGCGACAGGTTTGGTGTCCAAAGAGAAAGCCGCCAGCGCCATCGCGATCATGTTTACTGGCCTCACGGTCGCCTTAGTGACGGGAGTGCCTCTTGGCACCTACATCGGTCAGACGTTTGGCTGGCAAGCGACCTTCTTGATCGTCGCCATCTTGGGTCTCATCGCTTGGGTAGGAAGTGCGCTCTTAGTACCCAGTAATCTGAAACAGCCTCCGGCGACCAAACTCTCCGCACAACTGAGCGTACTGACTCAGCCTCGCTTACTGCTGGTCTATGCGATCACAGCACTGGGTTATGGCGGCACCTTTACCGCGTTCACCTACCTTGCGCCCATTTTGCAGGAAGTGTCCGGCTTTGAAGCCAGCTCTGTCGGCCTCATCATGTTGGTGTATGGCGTGTCTGTCGCGTTTGGCAACATTTGGGGTGGAAAGATGGCCGATACCATGGGACCCATCAAAGCGTTGACGATCATTTTCACTGGCCTTGGCGCCGTACTTTTGGTGTTCAACTTTGCCGCTTACGAACCGATTGCCGCGGTGGTGACGATTCTTATCTGGGGTGCGTTTGCGTTTGGTAACGTCCCGGGGCTACAAGTGTACGTGGTGAACTTAGCCGAGCGTTATACGCCTGATGCCGTAGACGTCGCCTCCGGACTCAACATCGCGGCCTTTAACGTCGGTATCGCTCTGGGCTCTTGGGGTGGGGGTTTAGTCGTTGAACAAACTGGGCTGATGAACACACCTTGGGTCGGCGCTATTGTTGTCGCTCTGGCACTCCTGCTGACTCGCTTTAGCGGCGCGCTAGACCGCCGAACTCAATGGGCAAAAATCTAACGCCCTCTCGATAACCAAGAGGCTCCACTCTCTTGGCGAGCCATAATGACCAACCAAAAACCAATCAGGCCAGCGTTACGCTGGCCTGATTGGTTTACTTTACTCGCATCACGCGATGTTTAACGTTCGAGAGTTCTATCTCAAGCACCTGAGAGCGCTTCATCTCACTCACTCTCGCTAACTGCTCGCTAGGGTAACCTTTGCGTTTCATCCATTGCATTGGCTCGTTAAAGCTGTCTTCATTGACGATAAACGCCTCACCTTTGTTGCGCCCTGAGAACACATTCACCACCCAGACACGGGACTGGAACTCCAGCACCTCACGCAATTCGGATTTGGTCGACGTCCACCACTGACCGATTGATCCCAACATATGGCTCCTTTGTCCTAGCTCACCCATAACCAAACACCGACACCCATCATCAAGGTGCCCGCTATTCGGTTCATCAATCGGACATTATGCGATTGACCTAGCATGCGTTTCAAGCCTTTACCACCTGTGGCGTAGAGCGTCATGCAAACAAACTCAAACAGCAGAATGATCGATACCAGCACCACCAATTGCGGTGTCAGCGCCACCGATTGATCGATAAAAGGAGGCAGCAGAGAAATCATAAACGCCCAGCCTTTCGGGTTGGCAATCGCGGTCACAAAACCTTGTACCACCAAATCCCAGTCACTGTGAGGGGCTGATTCGACCGTCTCATCAAGATTTAAAGCGAGCTTGCCTCTCGAACGCCACATCTGAATCCCTAAATAGAACAAATAACCGCCCCCGAGCACCTTGAGCGCGGTAAATAGCCATGGGTAATTGAGCATCACCGCGGCGATACCGAGCACCGCCGCCACTGCCACCAAGCCCACGCCGATCAACTCGCCCACCATCATCCACAAGGTACGACGATAACCAATACTCATCCCCAGCGTCAGCGCCAATGTCATGCACATGCCGGGCGTAATAGAGACAAAAAAGAAAGTGGGAATAAACATCCCTAATAAAGCGGTGTTGATCATGAAAAAAGCCTGATGATGTCATTCTATAGGGGTGAGAGTAACAAGATTTTTCTTGCGAGGCTCGACAAAAATGCACCTAAGGTCGCTGTTCACGGCGATTACGCCGACATAGGCAATAAAGTGAATAAAATATGCTTATCTATGCATTTTCTAAATCAATCAAGTGGACACATCGTCTCTATTCCCATGCGGTGAGAAGAAGCCAAGTATTAATGGTCGGGATTTTAACTGTTAAAAACAATAAAAATACGTCAATTAATTTACATTAAGACGTTAACCTGGCGTTAAATACTGACAAATAGCAGTGACCCAGGTCACATCTCCTTATCGTCAGCGCTTTTTCGCTTTCTGATTTTTCATCCTGCCTGCTAACCTCCCTGCCCGCCTTAAAGTGAATTTTAGGCGCATAACTATAAGGAGTGTTCACTATGAATACCAAGAAACCCATGTCGCTAACCGGCCGAGTGATTTTCGGTATGGTTGCAGGTATCTTGACAGGATTTGCAATTCGCACCCTCTTTGCCGACAACGGATTTGTCGACACATACATCGTCAATGGACTGTTTGAAGTTGGTGGCCAAATATTTGTTGCCAGCTTAAAAATGCTTGTTGTTCCTCTCGTTTTTGTTTCACTGGTGTGTGGCACAAGCTCACTGAAAGATCTTTCTACACTGGGCCGCATGGGCGGCAAAACCTTAGGGTTTTACATTGTCACCACGGCGGTTGCCATCACGCTTGCGCTGACCATGGGTAACCTGTTCCAACCAGGTGCAGGCGCTGATCTTACGGCAGCAAGCTCATTCCAGTCCGCCGAAGCACCATCACTGGGCCAGGTGATCATTAACATGTTCCCGACCAACCCAATCAGCGCAATGGCAGAAGGTAAAACTCTGCAAGTGATCGTGTTTGCGGTGTTATTTGGCGTTGCCATCAGCGCGGCGGGCAAGCCAGGTGAGCGCATTGCGGCGTTCTTCTCTGATCTCAATGAAGTGATCATGAAACTGGTGGCGATTTTGATGAACTTGGCGCCGTTTGGCGTGTTCTTCTTGATGGCGAAACTGTTTACTGGTCTGGGCCTTAGCGCCATCATCAATTTGGCGGAGTACTTCCTTGTCCTTGCTGGCACCTTGATTTTGCACGGTTTAGTCACTTACAGCGTGATGCTGAAAGGCTTCACCGGTCTGAGTCCAATCACCTTCTTGAAGAAGATGGAAGACGCGGTCATGTTTGCGTTTTCGACCGCATCGTCAAATGCCACCATTCCGGTCACGATGGAAACGGTGAAAAACCGCATGGGCGTGGAAAACCGCGTCTCCTCATTCACGGTGCCGCTAGGCGCGACAGTGAACATGGATGGTACGGCCATCATGCAAGGTGTCGCGACAGCCTTTATCGCACAAGCCTTTAACATCGACCTCACCATGGGTGACTACTTGATGGTAATCATGACCGCAACACTGGCGTCTATCGGCACAGCAGGCGTACCAGGTGTTGGTCTCGTGATGCTGGCGATGGTCCTTAACCAAGTCGGTCTGCCGCTGGAAGGTATCGCCCTTATCATGGGTGTCGACCGCTTGCTGGATATGATCCGTACCGCCGTCAACATTACCGGTGATAGCGCAGTGACGGTCATCGTCGCGAAATCGGAAGACGCACTGGATGAGACACGCTTTAACGACCCTCAAGCGGGCGTAAAAGAGGAAGAGGTTCATCTCAAGCAGGTTGAAGCCTAACCGCTCATCTCGCGGACCTTGGGCAATGAAAGTACGCCAAAAGCCTCAAACCTCGGTTTGAGGCTTTTGCTTTCTCATCTACCCATTTAGTCAAACGTCGACAATAACTCATTCAAATTCAGGCATATCCAATCTATCTCACACATCCCCATCTGATAACTCTTTAAAATAGGGACTCAACATTCTCGCTATCTTTCTATAACAACTCTTTCAAGGAGTGAAAGTATGAAATTGCATTGGTCAGCCCTATTTGCCCTTTTGTTGCTCCCTTTTCCGACCCTTGCTTCCACCGCCCATGACACACTGCCTCTTACCCAATCGACCATAGGTTACGCCGCGCTGCTGATCTTTGCGATGGCCTATACCTTGGTGATGCTCGAAGAGTACTTGCAGCTGAGAAAGTCCAAACCGGTCTTGTTGGCTGCGGGTATCATTTGGGCCATGATTGGCTACGTCTATTCTCAGCACGATCAGATAGAGGTCGCCAAAGCCGCGCTGGAACATAACCTGCTCGAATACGCTGAGCTGTTACTGTTCTTATTGGTCGCCATGACCTACATCAGCGCGATGGAAGAACGTCGACTGTTTGATGCGCTGCAAGCATGGATGGTGGGCAAAGGCTTTAATTTCCGCGCGCTGTTTTGGCTGACCGGGATACTCGCCTTCTTTATCTCACCGATTGCCGATAACTTAACCACCGCACTGCTAATGTGCGCCGTTGTACTGAAAGTGGCGGGCAATAACCCTAAATTCATCAATTTAGCCTGTATTAATATCGTTATTGCCGCCAACGCAGGCGGCGCTTTTAGCCCATTTGGTGACATTACCACCCTGATGGTGTGGCAGGCGGGGCATGTCTCCTTTGCTGAGTTTATGCCGCTGTTTGTCCCTTCACTGATCAACTACATTATTCCGGCATTCATCATGTCGCTGTTTGTGCCCAATAGTAAGCCAAACGTGGTACATGAGCACATTGAGCTCAAACGCGGCGCGCGCCGTATTGTCGGGCTGTTTATTCTGACGATCGCGACGGCAGTGGCCTTTCATGCGGTGCTGCACTTCCCACCGGTGATGGGCATGATGATGGGGCTCGCCTATTTGCAGTTTTTTGGCTTTTTCCTTCGAAAAACCCTCAAGACCTCGTTACACAAAAAAGCCGCGCGCGCGATTGCGAACCGTGATGATTACGCACTCAAGCGCCTCGGGTCTGTCGTCCCGTTTGATGTGTTTCGCCGCGTCTCTCACGCGGAGTGGGACACCTTACTGTTCTTCTACGGCGTCGTGATGTGTGTGGGAGGGCTAAGTTTGCTCGGCTACTTAGGCGTGATTTCTGAGGTGATGTACACCCAGTGGGATCCCATGTGGGCCAACGTCATGGTGGGGATTCTCTCAGCCATCGTCGATAACATTCCTGTGATGTTCGCGGTACTCACCATGGAGCCGAGTATGTCGATGGGTAACTGGCTACTGGTCACACTGACCGCCGGTGTCGGTGGTAGCTTACTCTCAATAGGGTCTGCGGCCGGGGTAGCCTTGATGGGGGCGGCGCACGGTAAGTACACCTTCTTTGGTCACCTCAAATGGATGCCCGTTATTGCGCTTGGTTATATCGCGAGTATCGTCTGCCACATGGCGCTCAATGGGGGCTTGTTCTAACGTTTTAACGTTCTAAACGCTCTAGCGCGCGTAACAGACAAAATTAAGGCTTCACTGGCAAAGGCTGCGCACCGCGCTTTTGCCAGATGCTCGCCAACTGATATTTCGCACACACGCTGCACGTCAGCACTTCATTTTTGCCGTGGATACGCATCACGATGTCTTCTCGCTGCTCTTTTGAGTTGTTGCGCATTTGGATGAACAACTGATTGCCCTCGACATTAAAACTCTTTTCTAAGTTCGGTTGCCCCGCTTTAATAAAGGTCACCATCGCATTATTAAAGCGCAGCACGTCGTCGTTGTACTGGTTTTCGTAGTCACCGACAAACTCATAGGTTTGCTTGTTGAGGTAACGTTCAGCGTCATCTTCTGAACAGCCTACAAGAACCAGTGACGCCAGCAGTACCCTCATCCCCCAATTGCATTGTCGACCAACCATAACTTTACCTCGTACTTTCCAATTTCAAGAGGGACGCCTTACGCTCCACGCCCCCTGCATAACCCGTTAATTTACCGCTTTTACCTATTACGCGATGACAAGGCACAATGATCGAAATAGGATTTTTCCCGTTCGCCGCCCCCACCGCGCGTACCGCTTTAGGGTTGCCTATGGCATCGGCGAGTTGCTGATAGCTCCACGTTTCACCAAAAGGTATCGTCGTTAGCGCTTGCCAAACTTGACGTTGAAATGGCGTGCCCTGCGCGGCGAGAGGCAGGTCAAAACTGTCACGCTGATTGGCAAAGTACTGCTCTAACTGTTTGATTGCTTTAGTCAGTATAGGATCAGAATCGCTGCGCTGGCCTAAATTTTCTGGCTGAGTGGTCTGTGTTTCAAACCACGCTCCAGTCAGCCCCTCACGAGTGGCTTGTAAAACCATCTCACCGAGAGGACTGGTCATGGTGGTGTAGACGTATTGAGTTTGCTCGTTGTGCGTGGTCATGCATGGCTCCAACAATGAAAAGTGGCGTAGCTCCCCCAAGGGGCGACGTGTGTCGAGGTGAGAGAAGGAAAGCGCGCCAACGCTTTTTTCACCACCAGATCCGTATCAAGAAAGCAGTTCGCTTGCGAGGCGCCGCGCAGTTTGGCGTAGTTGACTGTCCAAGGGCCGATGCCTTTCAAGGTCAGCCACTCATCGGGCTCTGCCTGAGGTTGTTCTAGCATAAACTGGGCAAACCGCGAGAGCGTCTCCTTGCGACTTTGCGGCATTTTCAAAAATGCCAAATCGGCACTCGCCACCTCGCCCGGCGTCGGAAAGTGAGTGACGCCGCCTGGTTGCAGGGTCGAGGCCAACAAATTGAGCTGTCCGATCGCCGCTTTGATGGACACTTGCTGACCCAAAATCGCCCTCACGCCGGCCTCCCAACAATCCCAGACACCGGGAATTCGCAGCCCAGAATACTTAACCAATGACGACTCTATCGCCGTCAAATGTGCTTCCACCGCGGTGATGTCGGTGTCCAAATCAAACATGCGTCTTAGCTGAGTCACTAAAGGTCGAAGCAAGCGTGTGTCCTCAAGCTCAAACTCTACCCTCATCACGCCCGGTTTATGGGGATAAATGCAAATATGAGCGTGATGATGACCGACAGTGACAACGCGCGAATAATGGCGGTCACTGACCTGCTCTAATCCCTCTATTGCGCGCAAACGATAAAAATCCAGCATTTGCGACCAATCCAGTGGGCCTTTGTACGCAAGATCAATCACAGAGTGCGATTGGGCATCACTGCCTTGCCGACGCACTTGGCTCGGCGTTAGTTTCAGCACCTGTTTAAACGCATCGTTGAAGCGCCGCACGCTTTGAAATCCACTGGCAAACGCAATCGCCCCAATCGGCATCGAGCTCGAGTGGAGCAGTTGTTTGGCAAACAGCAGCTGAGTCGATTGCAGGTATTGTTTCGGTGACATCCCTAAGTATTTTTCGAACAGCTTGCGCAAATAGCGATCGCTGATCCCCAGACGCTCGGACAAATGAGGCAATCCCTTACTGTCTACCTCTCCTTGCTCAATCAGAGTGATGGCACGTTGAAATGTCGTTTCCACCCCTTTCCATGCCCACGAACTCGGCGCACTGTCCGGTCGACAGCGTAGGCATGGCCGAAAGCCCGCCTGCAATGCTTGGGCGCGATCAAGAAAGTAGGTGACGTTTTCCTCTTTCGGTAAGTTGGCTGGGCATATCGGACGGCAGAAAATACCCGTTGTTTTGACGCCAATGTAGAACTGGCCGTCAAAGCGGGCATCTCGGCTTAACCTCGCTTGCTGGCATTCGTGCACACTCAATGGGCCGAGCATCGCCATAGGCGATGACACGCCCTGTCCTTTTTCACCTGTGGTCATTATTCACATTGCTCTCTTGGCGCTAAGTCATGGAGAAAGTCTAACGGTTTGCACACGCAATACTAGCCATTTTCGGAACTCAACCTTGTCAACTTTTGGATGAAAACTT
>NZ_JCBDGG010000011.1:0-22209 GCF_059833835.1 Vibrio sp. R15-SG3-ISO1B
GTAGGTAGTAACCACAGGTTAAACCTGAAATACCCGAGCCGATGATTGCTATTTTCATTGTTGTTATCCTTGTTCCCTATCCTGTTATCTATGCAGCGAATGCGTTCAACGCGAGCCAAGTAGTCGGCTGACCAGCGCGGTTTGCCAACGATAAGGCAACGCACCAAACACGCGCAGTAGCGTGGTGAATCGTTTGGGGAAATAGAGCGTCGACACACCCTTTTCCAAACCTCTTCGAATCGAGTCCGATGCCGATTGCACCGAAACCATCATCGGCATATCAAACGTATTTTTGTCCGTGAGCGGCGTTTTGACAAAGCCTGGAAAAATGAGCGTGACATCAACGCCTTTGGGCTTGAGATCCAGCTGCAGCGTGCGGGCGAGATAGCTAACCGCCGCTTTTGAGGCGCCATAAGCTTCTGCCCTTGGCAAGGCGACCTCACTGGCGATCGAACCCAAAATTGCGACACGCTGCCCTGGTGAAAAATGCGATTGCGCTGCGGTGACGAGATTGACCACCCCCATCACATTAATCGCAAAAATGCGCTCGAACAGAGCAGCATCCATCAAACCATCATCGATGTACTCACAATCTCCGGCGCTGAGCAGCCATACGTCCGGTGTGTTCTCGAGGGAGTCGATGGCTTGAGTGGTCTGCGCGAGATCGGTGACATCAAACCGCAGCGGCGTTATCGTCTCAAATTGCTGCGCCAGCTCTGCGAGCGCTTGCTCGTTTCGACCACAAGCGATCACCTTCCAATGGTCTCGGGCGTAATCCATCGCCAGCTGCTTGCCGATGCCAGAGGTCGCCCCCGTGATGAGAACGGTCTTCATTGTCCGAGCCTCTGTTTGATCGATTTAATGACGCTACCCAAAATAGGCAAGTTTTCGTACAACATTTCACCAAGATCGAAGTAGTCGCGATGGTAAATAACTTTGCCATCGGCAAATTTAAGATGAGACACGCCATTGACAGCAACAGGCTTGCCTTTGGACAATTTGGGGTGCTCCAACGTCATCACCCAAGTTAAAAAACCCATATCGCCGCTTTGTTGGGCGTACTGAATATCAAACTCGCAGCGCTGGACATTGCTATAAAGCGACTGGAAGTAGCGCTCAAGCTCAGGCCAGCCTTCCATTCGATGAGCGGCATCTTCAAATACCACATTTTGGTGATAGACCTGCTCAAGCAACACCAGATTATGCTTATCGAGTTGCTGATAGATACTGCCGACTGACTGGACGTCCATTTCGCCTCCACCTTACATTCACACAAGTTATACATTTTTATTTAATGTACAACTTATATAACCTTAGTTGAACATCAAAAGTTGTACAAATTATTTTTTGTACAACTTTACACTGCCACGTTGTACGTCTGCTTAGCGAATAAGATCAAAAAAAGGCTTGGTGATAAACCAAGCCTTTTCAGTCAATTAAGTTGTCTTTATGACGAGATAAGCGTTATGAGTTGCGCAGTGCGGCAATGCGCTTATCCAGTGGAGGGTGGCTCATAAGCAGTTCGGTCATTGAGCGTTTACCGTTAATACCAAAGGCCATCATCGATCCTTCGAGTTGAGACTCGTGGCTCACTTTAAGGCGCTCAAGTGCAGCAATCATCTTGTGTTTGCCAACCAAATTCGCCGCACCCGCATCGGCGTGGAACTCACGGTGACGGCTGTACCACATGGTAATAAAGCTCGCGAGGAAACCAAACACCAATTCCAACACCATAGAGACACCGAAGTAGACCATCATGCTACTGCCGCCCTCTTCGTCGCGGTTCGACGAGACGATATTGGCAATAAAGCGTGACAAGAAGATCACAAAGGTATTCACCACACCTTGCATCAAGGTCATGGTGACCATATCACCGTTGGCGATGTGGCTCACTTCGTGTGCCAACACAGCTTCCGCTTCATCGCGGGTCATGTTGTGCAAAAGACCGGTCGATACCGCGACCAGAGAGTCATCACGCTTAGCGCCTGTCGCAAAAGCATTGATATCAGGAGAATCATAAATGGCCACTGTCGGCATACCGATGCCCACTTGGTCAGATTGACGTTTTACGGTTTCAAGCAGCCAGTGTTCTGTTTCGTTGCGTGGGCTTTCAATTACCATGCCACCAACGGAGCGAAGCGCCATACTCTTAGACATCAAGAGAGAAATGAACGAACCGCCGAAACCAAATACCGCCGCCATTACCAGCAAGCCCGATAGGCTACCTGGCTGCAAACCGGTGGTCGCATAAACGATATTAAGCACCACACTAAGCACAAGGATAACGGCTAAGTTGGTCGCTAGAAATAACATGACACGCTTCATTATTTACTCTTCTCCACGCAAAAGCTGACAGTGAACAGATCCATCGCCTGTTCTGAATGAACTGTTACGAATGACCTGTTGTAGATGAATTGTGGGCACATTGACTCAATATCAATACCTAGCATAGGAATTATTTCAGGCTAAGTATGACGCACCCCACAATTTATCAGGGATAAAGAGAGTGTATTCCTTTTCTCAATAACGTTAAGTGGCAAATTGAAACATTTGATGTCACAGCACTTTTTCACCTCTATCTTGTATCATTCAACAGGCCAACCAAACACCATTAGACTTTGGTCTTATTGCTGCATCTTGGTTTCATGGTAGATTTCAAACAGATTTTCACTTCCATGGATAAGAGAACGACATCATGGTTGAAACTAACAACTATCAAATGGCTATTGATATGCTTCGTTGTCACTTAGGATTGTCTGAGGATGAGGCCAAACAACAACTGGGATTAGCCTTGGGGCAATCAGCGCAGAACCACGCAATGGAAATGCAGCAAGCCATGCTGGGGCTAAGCGAAGAGCAGTAAACGGCAACGAAATAAACGCATCGGATAAAGACGCAACGAGAGAGGGCAGCCACACGGCTGCCCTTTTTGTCTCTTCAGTGCGGTTATCGCCTAAAACCGATCACACTTCTAACAAAGGTGAGGTCGCACCAGCAATCAACGGCTCAACATTGATGTATTTTGCCAAATCTTTGCGTTTGACGCTCGGCACGTATGGAATCTCGCCGATTTTAGGTGCGTCAATCTTGTTCTCAAGCATTTCAATGATGTCACGATAATGCTCTGTGCCCGGGTTGACGCGGTTTGCAACCCAGCCAATGACGTCAAGACCATCGGCTTTGATGGCATCTAGCGTCAACATCGCGTGACTCAAACAGCCCAGCTTAATACCCACCACCAGTACCACCGGCAGCTTTTCTTGCACGACCCAAGTCGATAAACAGTCACTTTCGGACACTGGCACGCGCCAGCCGCCCGCGCCTTCGACAAGGACCATCTGCGCATTTTGCTTGTGTTGCGCTAACTTATCGCTCAGCACCGCGTAATCAATCGTCACATTTTCGCGCTGCGCCGCAATATGTGGTGATGCAGGCAGCTCTAACGCATACGGGTTGACGTCTTCATAAGCGACATCCAACGTTGCAGCGCTTTGTAAATAGAGCGCGTCTGAATTACGCAGTCCAAATTCTGTCTGTTCGCTTCCAGCCGCAACCGGCTTATAGCCAATTGTCTTCATTCCTTTCTCGGCTAAAGCGTTAAGGATTGCTTTAGAAGCAACCGTTTTGCCTACATCGGTATCCGTACCAGCAATAAAAAAAGCATCAATCATCGATGTATAACCCCTAAACAAACCTGATAAGTTGCGGGTAACAACCCCTCTTGGTTTTGAAATACCTGGTACGCTTGCTCTAACTTTCTAAGCGTTTGGCGACTCATGAGTCCCGGTGAGCGGCCGCTCACATGGTTTGCGCCAATGCCCTTTAAATCACGCATTAGAGAAAAAGCAGTCTCATACCACACTGTGACAGCGGGCAAGTCTAGATGATGGTTGCTTGATTCAGATTGCGCTAACGCAAGTTTTAACTGATTGACGGTAATAAAATCGTTAACGTGTTGATATGAATCAATATTGCGCCATGCGCATTTCAACTCATCGAGCGATCCATCCAGCAAAGTCGAAAATACAATCTCACCGCCCTTTTTCACTACGCGGCGCATTTCTTTAAGTGGCAGAGCCAAGTCCTCGCACCACTGCAAAGCCAAGCTTGAGAACACGTAATCCACACTGCCCGCTTGCAGCGGCAACTGTTCGGCATCGCCTAATTGATAGTGCATGTTCACGTCACCGCAGCGGGCCCTCGCGGCCGCCAACATATCCGGAGAGAGATCAAGACAGATCACCTTAGCCCCGCGCTGTTGTAGCTGCCAAGAGAAATACCCCGTCCCGCAACCGACATCCAGCACGACTTGACCACTCAAATCGCTGGGCATGCGTGCAAGCAGTCTCTCACCCACATCACGCTGGAAAGCAGCATGGGCATCGTAGGTGGCGGATGCTTTGCTAAACGCATCACGAATGGCGGATTTATCGCTCACTGCTTTATCGCTGACTGTTTTGACGCTCACCGGTGTAAGAGGATGTGGGGAAGGTGTCTTTACCGCGTGCATGAGTGTCCTCGTCCCGTGGGTTTTCTTGCGCCTTTGATGGCTTGGGCCAACTGATGAATGTGCGTTTTAGTATGATTGGCGGTTAAAGTAATGCGTAGCCGCGCGCTGCCTTTGGGTACGGTTGGCGGGCGAATGGCGGTCAACCATATACCTTGCTGTTTCAGCTGTGAGGCGGTGGCCACCGCATCGTCACTTTCGCCAATGAGCCAAGGCTTGATGGGTGTCGGCGTTGACACATATCCAGGTTCGTCACTAAGCAGTTGATCGTACAGTGCCGTCAATTCAGCTAACTTATCTCTGCGCCACTGCTGCTGCTCAATGATCTCGCTCGCTTTATGCAGGGCGACCGCTTGCGCACCGGGCATGGCTGTCGAGTAGACATAATGGCGAGCAAATTGCGTCAAGTAATCGGCCAATTCGTCATGACACAGAATCGCCGCACCTGAGAGCCCAAACGCTTTACCAAAGGTGACAATCAACACCTGTGGTTTGATGCCCGCATGCTGGCAGCTGCCGCGTCCACCTTCGCCGAGCACGCCGATACCGTGAGCGTCATCAACCGCAAGCCATGCCTGTTGCTCTGTGAGCTCGCTGATCCCTTGCAGCGGCGCAAGATCGCCATCCATGCTAAACACCCCTTCGGTAACAACAAGGGTGGCAGTCTCAGGAGCAATGGTGTTCAATACCTGGCGCAAATACGGCATATCGTTGTGTTTAAAGCGCTTCATGGTCGCAGGACAGAGTACCCCTGCTTCCATCAAGGATGCGTGGTTGAGTTTGTCTTGAATCAGCACATCGTCTTGCTGAAGTAAACTCAATAGCAGCGCTTGATTAGCGGCAAAACCGGAGCTGAACAGCACCGCCCTCTCATAACCTAGCCATTCACACAGCCGCTCTTGCAGCGCTTGATGCGCGCCGCCATGACCTGTCACCAATGGCGATGCGCCAGAGCCATTGCCATAGACGGTGATACCTTGCTGCCAGGCTTGCCCAATAGTGGCGTTCGTCGCAAGACCAAGATAGTCGTTGCTGGAAAAATTCAAGTATCGGCGCTCGTTATCAGCAATTTCTACCTGATTGCCACCGTGCAAAGTGTGTGTCTGACGCAGTAAGCCCTGCGAGCTGCGCTCAGCCAGCGCAGCGCGCACGCGAGAATCAAACGCTGGCATCGTAGAACAGGTCGTCTTTGGCTGGGCGAGCTGCCACACGTTCAACAACGCGATCCAGCAGATCGTTCTCTTCTATTTCATCCGGCTTTTGCGACACCTGTTGACTGTTAATGCCCAGCTTTTTGAACAGCTGCATATCTTTGTCTTCCGATGGGTTTGGCGTGGTCAGCAGTTTGCAACCATAAAACACCGAGTTGGCCCCGGCCATAAAGCACAGTGCTTGCATCTGCTCGTTCATATTTTCACGTCCAGCAGAGAGGCGTACTGCAGAGCGCGGCATCATAATGCGCGCAATGGCAATTAAGCGGATGAAATCAAACGGCTCGACGTCCTCGACCTCTTCCAGTGGGGTCCCTTTGACCTTAACGAGCATATTGATCGGCACACTCTCAGGGTGTGTCGGTAGATTAGCCAGCTCAACCAGTAAGCCCGCTCGGTCATTGGCGCTCTCACCCATGCCAATAATGCCACCGGAGCAAATCTTCATGCCTGCGTCACGCACGTGTGACAGAGTGTCCAGTCTATCTTGATAAGTGCGAGTAGTAATGATGTTGCCGTAGAACTCTGGCGAGGTATCTAAGTTGTGGTTGTAGTAGTCAAGACCAGCCTGTGAGAGCTCTTTCGCCTGCTCGGCCGTCAACATGCCCAGAGTCATACAAGTCTCAAGCCCCATCTCTTTGACGCCTTTGATCATCTCGGTGAGATGAGGCATATCGCGCTGTTTGGGGTTCTTCCATGCCGCGCCCATACAGAAGCGTGTGGAACCCGCACTTTTCGCTTTTTGCGCGGCATCGAGTACCCGCTCGACTTCCATCAATCGCTCTTTTTCAATGTCAGTTTGGTAACGCGCACTTTGCGGACAATATTTGCAATCTTCCGGGCAAGCGCCGGTTTTGATCGACAGCAGGGTACTCACCTGCACGTGATTGGCCTGCTGATAGTGGCGATGGACGGTTTGCGCTTCAAAGACTAAGTCCATGAATGGCTTTTCCATGAGCGCACGGACTTGCTCGACAGTCCAGTTATGACGTACTTCCACCTGCTTTCCTTTTTATTATTGGATTGATTTCTCGCCAGTCTACTGACACCATACGCACTGTCAACACAATAAAAACACGCAGGTTTACATCTGCTTAATATTTGAACTTTGATTTATTAAGGAACTTTGATGGATCTCGCCTTTGATCGCCGCCATATCTGGCATCCGTACACTTCTACTCTCACACCTCTGACCTGCTACCCTGTTCGTAGCGCAGAGGGTGTCTATCTTGAATTAGAGAGCGGTGAGCAGCTGGTCGATGGCATGTCGTCTTGGTGGGCTGCGATTCACGGCTACAATCATCCTGCGTTAAATCGTGCCGCCCATGAACAAATTGACACCCTCTCTCATGTGATGTTTGGTGGCATCACCCATCAACCGGCGATCACCTTGTGTCAAGCGCTGCTTGAGCTCGGACCGGATAATCTTGAACAGGTGTTTCTTGCCGATTCTGGTTCGGTGGCGGTGGAAGTGAGCCTAAAAATGGCGCTGCAATATTGGCATGCGAAAGGCGAGCCGCGCTCAAAGTTTCTCACCCTTCGAGATGGCTACCATGGCGATACCTTTGCGGCGATGTCGGTAACTGATCCTGACAACTCCATGCATTCGCTCTATAAAGGCTTTCTGCCTGAACACATTTTTGCTCGCTCGCCTCAAACAGGCTTCTGGCAAACGTGGCAACCCAGTGATCTGGACGATTTTCGTCAACAGCTCGCTAATCATCATCAAGAAATAGCGGCGGTCATTCTTGAGCCCATAGTGCAAGGTGCGGGAGGCATGCGCATTTATCACCCAGAATTTCTAAAAGGCGTACGCCAACTGTGTGACGACTATGGCGTGCTGCTGATATTGGATGAAATCGCCACCGGCTTTGGCCGCACAGGCAAGCTGTTTGCCTGCGAACACGCCGAGGTTCAGCCAGACATCCTCTGTGTCGGTAAAGCGCTCACCGGCGGTTACATGACGTTATCCGCCACGCTCACCACTCGCCACGTTGCTGACACCGTCTGTTCGGGCGAAGCCGGCTGCTTTATGCACGGCCCGACTTTTATGGGCAACCCCCTCGCCTGCGCCGTCGCAAGTGCCAGTATGGACTTATTGAAAACCGGCGAATGGCAAACACAAGTTGCGGGCATCGAACGTCAATTTGCTTCGCTGCTGCCGAGACTAAAAAAATATCAAAAAGTCAAAGACGTGCGCTGGCTCGGCGCGATTGGTGTGGTAGAGACGACGACAGCGGTGGATATGGAAAACATCCAAGCGCATTTTGTTGAGCAAGGCGTCTGGATACGCCCATTCGGACGTCTTATCTATATGATGCCGCCGTTTATCAGCGAACCTAAGCATATTGAGAAGTTGGTAATGGCAGTGGAGAGCGCGCTGGGGAAAGAGGCGTGTTTTAAAACTCAAACTGAATCCTAGTTCCCAAAATCTAGGAACTAGGAACTAGACACTAGGAACTTACTCCTGATCAATCATCCAGCGGCGGAAGGCTTTGCGCTCTTCGGTGGAAGATTTTAGGTACCAGGCTTTAAGTTGGTCAAGGTTGTTGGTGTCAACCATTTGAGGGGCGACTTGTGGGGCTTCAGCCATATCCGTCATAGCGGCGGCGGTAACAGCGGTTGCGCTGACGGCGGCGACAGGTTTATCGACGAGCGAACCTTTGTCGAAGTAGATTCCGCGCTGCTCATTGTATTCTGCCAAAGATGCCTTAAGTCCAGAGAAAGGTAGAAATCCAGTTTTACCTTGTATTATCCCCTGTGTATATTCAACTTCATTGCCATCTATAAATAATCGCCATTCAGGATTAGGGGATTCAAAAACAGCCCTCGCCTCCATAGAACTTCTCGCGACAGGATGATCAATAGTAGCCTGGTCACCGGACATAGTAAAAGTTAGGACATAAGGCTTAGAAGTAAACACGTCACCGCTAGAGCCCTTTGACATATTTTTATCCATTCTGACAACAATTTGTGTGTAACCCTCTTTAATGGAATTCACTCCGATCTTATTCTCTGCACTCTGACCATTAATATATAGAATACTCACTCCACGCTTAGGTGTGAGCGTTGCAGCATGACTGGAATGTGTTGAGGCAACCACCAAAAACCACATAAAAATATAAGCTCTCATCCTTTCCCTCTGTCATTTGTATGGATAACATGAAATAAAGCCACCCGAAGGTGGCTTTATGATTCCTAAACTTCTTAAGCTAAATGATTAGAAAGAAGCTTCAACACCGATTGCTAGACCAGTGTTGTCATCAACACCTTCTTGATCTAGACCACCAACTTCTGCATAAAGCTTAGTGTTTGGTGCTACAGCGTATGTTGAGTTAACGAACCAACGGTCTGCTTCTTTAGTCTTGTCGTCGTGAGAGCCGATTGAGTAACCAGCTGCAAAGCCAAGTTTACCTAGACTGTAATCTGCAGCAAAAGACACGTTGCTGTTATCAGAGTTAGCAGCGTCTGCTGCAACTGCGTAGTAAGCAATAGCTAGGCTGATGTTTTCAAGGCCACCGTATACAGCTTCAAACGCGTAAGCAGTATCATCTTTTTGCTCTGCGCTGTCGTCTGCATTGTACTGGGCAAAAAACGCAGATAGGTCAAAATCAGCTACACGGTAGCCAACTCGTGCATCGTAATATGTATCCTGAGAACCACGTTGCTTGGATTCTGAAGAGATTTCACCTCCATCAAGCAGTAGGCCTTGATCAAGTTTGTTTTGTACGAAACCTAGGGTTGCGTATAAATCACCGTTGTCAAAATCATAACGTACTGCTTCGTCAGAGCACTCATCTGTCGCTGCTTCAAGAAGAGAAGCAATACCAAACGCTTCATCAGAGCCGATACCTAGATCATCAGCAGCAGTACATAGGCGACCAAATTTAATTGAGCCAGCCGTCTTGTGGTACGCAGCTACATAGGTGTCACCGTTACGCGTAATTTCTGAGTTAGTGCTTTCTGAACCGTCGAACTCCCAGTATGCACCGACTGTCCAGTCATCGTTTACCATGTAACGGATGTCAAAGCCGAAATCAGCGTCTTCGATGCGTTGCTGCATTTGGCTTGAGCCAGTTACGTCGTTGCGGTAAACAACTTCAATATCACCTTTCAGGTTTACTGAAACACCATCTTGGTTGTACACCTCAATCGCCGCGTTAGCAGACGAAGCCGCCATAAGTACTGCTAGAGCTACTAGAGTCTTTTTCATAATAATCCACTGCCTTTTCTATAGAATGGGAATTCCCTATCCGGTTCCCTTTATGTTTTAGAAGATGACTCAAACTCTTTATTGGTCCGATGTCATCGCCACTAAATTTCGAGGTTTAGATTGCAAAAGATTCCCCTAAGTGTCAAATGTTCTAAACCACACAACTAAAAAAACATAAATTATTTTAAAATCATATGTTTACATATAAAGCTGCCGTTTTTTAGACCAGGTTCATAAAAATATCTCCACGCCACAGGCCTTACCAAAACCGTTAACATTTAGACTTAAACGCCAATTAATCGATAAAATTAAGTAAATGACAGAATATAAATCTACCATTTGTGATTATTTGGAGTGATATATATTTTACAATTAGAATTAATTATAAGTTCTTGAAGGTTCAGTTTTTTTTTGTGAAGGAGATCTAGATTTGGTCATTTGAGATTCTATTTCGTGAACTGAGTAGCGTTTAGCAAACTGTGCTATCATCCGTCGCCCATAGCGAAGGTCCCCATATGATTGCCAGTAAGATACAAAATTCTATCCGCCACAGTTATCAATCTCTCCAACATCAGTTAGAAAACTTCGTTCCTCGCCGAGCACAAAACTACTTGGTCGCAGAGATCGCCAAAACATTATGTGGCGAGTATCACAAATCTAACCGGATGATAGTTGCAGAAGCGGGGACCGGGATTGGCAAATCACTCTCCTATCTGATGGCCGTGATACCCGTTGCGCTGTTCAATAATCGTAAAGTGGTCATCTCCACCGCCACCGTCGCGCTGCAAGAGCAGCTCATCAATAAGGATTTGCCACTATATAGACGCCTCTCTGATCGTGAGTTCTCCTTTATCCTCGCCAAAGGCCGAGGCCGTTATTGCTGTGCTGAAAAGCTCTACACCGCGTGTGGGGCAGACGGCGGGCAGATGGCGATGTTCGAAAGTAAGCCGAAGAAAAAAGAGGTTGAACTGCTTGAGCTCATGCACACCAAGTTGGCACAAAACAAATGGAATGGTGACCGTGACGCTTGGCCCAAGCCAATTCCCGACCACTTGTGGCAAATGATTGTCAGCGATAAGCACAGCTGCAACACCAGTTTACCTGCGCATCGCCAGTGTCCGTTTCAAAAGGCCCGTGCCGAGCTTGATAAGGTCGACGTGATCATTGCCAACCACAGCTTGGTGATGGCCGATGCCGATCTCGGGGGTGGCGTGATACTTCCAGAGCCTGAGAACACCTTTTATGTGTTTGATGAGGCGCACCACTTACCCCACGTCGCGCGCGATCACGCCTCTGCCGCAGCCAGTTGTAAAGGCGCTGCCAGTTGGCTAGAAAAGCTCAATCAAAGTGTGACCAAATTTGCAGGCCTTGCCGATGAAAAGCGCGTCGCAAGGTTTAAAAATGAGTTGCAAGACAGCATTGCGCAGCTTATTCCAACCTTGGCGAAGCTCCCCGCACAGTTTGATACTCAGGCGTTTGAAGATCGTCATTATCGCTTTGAACATGGCGAGCTGCCCACTTGGCTATTTGAACAGGCCAAAGAATTGAAGACCTATTCGGTCAAAGGTGCTCAGGCCGTCGCTAAGGTGGCGGATCTGATTTCAGAACGCGTCAAAGACGGCGAAATTGCGAACCGACTCGCAGAACCCGCGCTCGCTGAGCTCGGTTTTTACATTCAGCGTTTTGACAATCTCGCCCAAGTTTGGCGCTTAATGGCCGAGCCCACGCGTGAAAAAGGCGCACCTTTAGCGCGTTGGTTATCACTACATCCGGAACGCGAAGGCGACATTATCGTCAATGTCTCGCCGCTCGAAGTGGGTTGGCAATTGGATCAACAGATCTGGAGCCGCTGCGTTGGAGCGGTACTCACTTCCGCGACTCTTCGCGCGCTCAACTCATTCAGCTTTTTCTGTCGCCAAGCTGGCGTGAGTGAAAAAGAGGAAGACGGTGTGCGCTTTCTTGCGCTCTCGTCGCCGTTTGACTACGCCAACCAAGCCGAATTGGTCATACCGGCAATGAAGATGGAGCCCCAAGCGCCACAGTTTACTGAATATCTTATAGAGATATTGCCTAACTGGATTGAAGACAAACAGGCCAATTTGGTTTTATTCTCCTCCTATTGGCAAATGAACCAAGTCGCAGAAGCGCTGAGTAGCGAATTTGTTAAAAAGGGTTGGGCGCTGCAAATTCATGGTCAAGAGTCGCGCTCTGAAATCCTAAAAAAACATAAAACCCTTGTGCAGTGTGGCAAGACGAGCATTCTGTTTGGCACTGGCAGCTTCTCAGAAGGGCTGGATTTACCGGGTGACTTGCTGACCAACCTGGTGATCACCAAGATTCCGTTTGCGGTGCCGACCTCCCCTGTGGAGCGCTCCCATGCAGAATACATCGAGCGCAAAGGCGGAAATCCGTTTATGCAGATCTCGGTACCCGAAGCGAGTAAAAAGCTGATTCAGTCTGTCGGTCGCTTGCTGCGTAAAGAGCGCGATTCTGGTAGAGTCGTCATCCTTGATCGCAGACTGGTCACCAAACGTTACGGGAGTGCGCTGTTGGACTCACTTCCTCCATTTAAACGCACCATTAAATAGTGGTGCGATTGACACCCATAACTTACAAGCGCGTCAAGCATATAAAGAAGAATACACATTATGGAACTTTTTGAGCCAACCATGTTGTTGGTGTTGGCACTGGTTGCTTTTGTTGCTGGATTTATTGATGCCGTCGCCGGCGGTGGCGGCATGTTAACGGTGCCTGCTCTCCTGTCGCTCGGCCTACCGCCGCACATTGCGCTCGGTACAAACAAGTTAGCGGCGACCTTCGCATCATCAACCGCCGCGTTTACTTACTACCGAAAGCGCCTGTTTAAACCTGAATGTTGGCTAAGAGCGTTCTTTGCCACCCTAGCAGGGGCAATCTTAGGCACCTTGTTTGTTGATTTCATCTCAACCGAGTGGCTTGAAAAAATCTTACCGCTGATTATTCTGGCAGCGGCTGTCTATACTGTTTGGCATAAAACACCGAACGCAAAAATCAATGAATCGCCACCACCTTGCCCTATACTACATAAAAAGCAGATAGGCCAAGGTTTGATTCTAGGCTTTTATGATGGCGTTGCCGGCCCCGGTACTGGTGCGTTTTGGACCGTGAGCTCAATGGCGCTCTATCGCCTCAATATTTTGTTGGCTTCTGGTTTGGCCAAGGCGATGAACTTTACCAGCAACTTTACGTCATTGGTGACATTTGCGATTTTGGGTCACATCGATTGGGTACTAGGTCTGACGATGGGTGTCTGTTTGATGGCTGGTGCGTTCGTTGGTGCTCATTCCGCGATACGATTTGGCGCAACGTTTATACGCCCAGTCTTTGTTACGGTCGTCAGTGTGCTCGCCGTCAAACTGGCGTTTGATGCGTGGTTTATCCCTGGTTAACGCAATGAATAGATTCGATTCGCTAAAGCAAACCTTAGAGAACCTTGCCCTGCAAGCCGCGGGGCTTGATCGCCAACGCGGTGAGCACCACCTACCGCTGTTTGATGAACGGCTGTTTTCCTGCCGAGCCAAACTGCTTGTTCCCTGCGTGACAGAAACACAAGCCACATTGACGTCGATTTTGCGCGAAGAACAAGCGGGCAAATTGACCACGCACCGAGCAGAATACCTCGGCGAGCGTTTACTGTCGCAAATCAGTGCCATTGAGCGCGAATTGGCCACCACCTCAATCCGTAAAAACGAACCTAAGCACAAAAGCTATTATAGAAAGCCCATCAACGAGCTCTACCAACAACTGGCGCAGCATCAAGAGTGGGAACGTCGCTTAAAAGAGATGGTGAGAGATAAAGAGCGTGCACTGCAAAACGCCTCATCGTTTGCCCAAGCACAAGCGCAGCAAGCGTTACTGGCTACCGAGCAGCGTCTAAAACGGTGCCAAGAGTCTAAGTTGAAAATCGAAAATCAAATCACCTATCGAGAGAGAAACCAGTAATGTCTAGCCAAGAACAGTCAGCGGCAGCAAACAGCGGGCTTGAAAACGCCCCCGAAGAGATCAAACTGGCGGTAGATTTGATCTATTTATTGGAGAGCAATGAGATCGATCCTCATACTGCTTTAGCCGCTATCGATATCGTAAAAAGCGATTTAGAGCGAAAGTTGGCACAATAAGGTCAACGCCCTGACTTCAAAGACTTGCTTTCTTGCTTATCGACTAATCGCTGGATAAAACAAAAACGCGCTCGGTGATGGGATTCACCGAGCGCGTTTTTCTCAATAAGAGATGTATGTTCTTTGATGCTATACCTTAAATTGATTGACCAGTTGCTGCTGATTTTTCGACAGCTCACTGATCTGGCCGCTGACCGTTTCTGACTCTTCCGCTTGAGACAAAATTTGTGCGCTCAGATCGCGGATATTAGCGACACTTTGATTCACTTCGCCTGACACCGACTGCTGCTCTTCTGCCGCTTTAACAATCTGATTGTTCATATCGTTGATGGAAGCGATCGCGCCAAATACGTGATTAAGCTCTTGTACCGCCTGTTCAACCTGGCTGGCAGAGTGATTGGCGAGCTCATTGCCCTCTTGAATCGCAGACACCACATCTTGGGTGCCCTTCTGCACACTTTCGATCACTTTGCGAATTTCACCGACTGAGTCTTGGGTACGGCTGGCAAGATTACGGACCTCATCGGCCACCACGGCAAAGCCACGCCCCTGATCACCCGCGCGCGCCGCTTCAATCGCAGCGTTGAGCGCCAACAGGTTGGTTTGCTCCGAAATGCCCTCAATCACAGTCAAAATTTCCGTGATGTTGGCGTTGTTCTTCGCCAGCTCTTCCACTACGGGCACCGCTGCGGTCATACGTTCAACCAGATGTTCCATTTCATGTTGCGATTTTTCAATCACTTGTTGACCGACGGTTGCCGCCTGATGCGCTTTATCCGCCTCTTGCACCGCAATTTCTGCGTTTTGTACCACAAGGCCTGCGGTTTGCGTCATCTCTTCAGACGCCGTCGCGACTAAGTCGACCTCTTTAAACTGGGCGTCACTGCTGCGTCTCGTGCCTTGGGCGGCCACTTTCGATTGTTCGGTTGTGGTCCCTACTTGCATCGTGGTATCAATCACATCACGAATAATGTGTTGCAGCTTTTCCAAAAACGAGTTGAAACCCATGGCGAGCTGACCAATTTCATCCGCCGATTTCACCTCAATACGTTGGGTAAGATCACCTTCGCCCGACGCGATATCATCCAAACGCGCCACCACGTCACGAATCGGTTTCACCAAGCGATTAGCCATAACACCAATCGTAAATAAACCAAACAGCACCAGGACCGAACCCGCCAACAGTTCGGTGGTCACGCTCGATTCCACTTGCGCCGTAATGGTCGCGTCAAGGTCATCGGCATCGGCCAACACACTGTTTCTTGGCATATCAAACAATACGCCCCAGGTTTGATTCGCCACCATAATCGGTGCGAACACCGTCATCCAGTCACCGCTTTCGCTCCACTGTGTCACCACTTCTTGACCCAAGAGCAACTCTCGTAGCGCTTCACTGCTGTGCATGTCGCTCTGATAAGGTTGACCAATGGCCGCGTCAGGCGCGTCACTGGCGATCAAAGAGCCATCAAAGCTAACAATATTGACGCTGCCATCGCCCGAAAAGAGTTTGCTATCCGCATCGGCCACCACCTCTTTCAAGGCGTCGAGACGCAAATCAATCCCAAAGAAACCAATGCTGGTGCCATCAAGCATAATCGGTACCGAAATCGAGGAGGTTAAAAATGTTTCCTCCTCTTGAGTAATCAAACGTGGCGTAGTCACACACGCTTGTGCTGTGGTCAATGGACACTCAAAGCGCTCACGATTACTTGGGTCTAAAAGCAGGGCTTCACTGAGCACGCTGTTCACCACATTTTCACCATTTTGCGCGGTGATCCAGTAAGGCGCAAAACGGCCCACTTCATTTGAACCGACATACTCAGCATCAACGTAATTGCTGTCTTCATTGTCGAGCATGTCCGGTCTAAAGACCAAATACGCCCCTTGAATCGATTCAAAGTCCATCACCGAACGACGAACCATTTCATCCAATGCGGTACGCAGCTCTTCACTGTCACCAAAGTTTTCTTCGGTATTGCGCTTTAAGAACATGGCGCTGGAGGCCAACATTTCTGCGCGGTAGAGCGCTTCATTGAGATACTCCGCCACCTCAGTACCGCTGAGTAGAGCGCGCGTTTGCAGCAACTGCTCGGATTTATCGATCACCGATTCCGCGCTTTGCGCTTTGATCAATTGTTGATTGGATAAAGCGTTGTAGACCGAGAAGCCAATTAAAGAGAGTGACGTAATGAGGAGACAGCAGCCAGCGAAAAGCGTGATCTTCCATTGAACCGAAAGCGTTCGCATAATACATCCTTATAAGCAAACTTGTTGATAGTTTTGTTCAATCATTACAGCATATTGAACTTGATTATCAATCAAAAGTTTAAGAATTTGTTACTATCGCTCGGAGGAAGATGCTGAACGCTTGGCATTAGTCAGCCAAAAGTGGAAGTGTTACTATTCAAAACCAGTGGATTTAGACTGCAAAAACGAGACCTATTCAAGCAAGGATTATCAATGAAAGTCATCTCTTTTAATATCAACGGCCTTCGCGCCCGCCTTCATCAACTGCAAGCCATTATTGATAAGCATCAACCTGACGTGATTGGTCTTCAAGAAATCAAGGTGCATGATGAAGCTTTCCCACTCGAGGATGTGGAAGCGATGGGCTATCACGTGTACTTTCACGGTCAAAAAGCGCACTACGGTGTGGCCATGCTGTGTAAGAAAGCGCCGATTCACGTGCAAAAAGGCTTTCCGACCGACAATGATGATCATCAAAAACGCATGATCATGGCGACGTTTGAAGACGACGCGGGAGAGAAAGTGACCGTCCTCAATGGTTACTTCCCTCAAGGTGACAACATCCACCACGAAACCAAGTACCCGTATAAGCGTCAGTTTTATCAAGATTTAATGACCTACTTGAACGAGTATCACAGCAGCGACGAGCAATTAATCGTGATGGGTGACATCAATATCAGCCCACTGGACAGCGATATTGGTATTGGTGAACCCAACCGCAAACGTTGGTTAAAAACGGGCAAGTGTTCGTTCCAACCAGAGGAGCGCGAGTGGCTTAACACCTTGATGGATTGGGGATTGGTCGATACGTTCCGTCAGGTTCATCCGAGTGTCGACGATCGTTTTTCATGGTTTGATTATCGCTCTCGCGGTTTCGATGATAACCGTGGTCTACGTATTGATGTGATTCTAGCTACGCCAAGTTTGGCGCAAAAATGCGTCGAGTCGGATATTGATTACGAGCTGCGCGGGATTGAAAAACCGTCTGACCACGCGCCTATTTGGTCGACGTTTAAGTAAGCGGACTGACTAGGATAAAGAGCTGGGTAAGCCGACGTTCCAAAGCCGCCGATTGAAAATAGCAGTGAAAAAAATCCGGAGCATCAACTCCGGATTTTTTGTTTCTAACGCCACATTTTGAGTAGTGACGTTACGATAAGCAGCGGTTAGATAGCGATAAAGTCGGCTTTGTAGTCTGGGTTAACATCCGCGTCGTAATCCACGCCTTCAACACCAAAACCAAACAGTTTCAAGAACTCTTCTTTATACTCGACGTAATCCGTCAGCTCTTTTAGGTTTTCAGAGGTGATTTGTGGCCATAGGTCACGGCAGTGTTGTTGGATGTCGTCGCGCAATTCCCAGTCGTCTAAACGCAGGCGGTTCTTCTCATCCACTTCTGCTGCGCTGCCATCTTCTTTGTAAAGACGCTGGCTGAACATGCGGTAGATTTGTTCCATACACCCTTCGTGAACGCCTTCCTCACGCATCTTTTTAAAGACCATAGCGATATAAAGCGGCATAACAGGAATCGCAGAACTCGCTTGAGTCACAACCGATTTCAATACTGCGACATTCGCGCTGCCACCGGTTGAAGAAAGTTTCTCGTTCAGTGCTGCGGCTGCGCGGTCTAAGTCCATCTTCGCTTTACCTAGCGCACCGTCCCAGTAGATCGGCCACGTCAGCTCAGTGCCAATGTAGCTGTAAGCGACGGTTTTGCAGCCATCAGCCAGCACGCCGGCTTCAGAGAGGGCATTGATCCACAATTCCCAATCTTCGCCACCCATTACGGTGACAGTATCTTTGATCTCTTCTTCAGTCGCAGGCTCAACGCTCGCTTCGATGATCACATCTTTGTTGGTATCCACCGCTGTCGATGTGTAGGTTTCGCCGATAGGCTTGAGAGAAGAACGAATCACTTCACCCGTCTCTGGCATTTTACGTACTGGAGAAGCCAGTGAGTACACCACCATATCGATCTGACCCAGATCTTGTTTGATCAGCTCAATGGTTTTTTCTTTTGCTTCGTTTGAAAACGCGTCACCGTTCAAGCTTTTTGCGTAAAGACCTTCTTCACGCGCGAGTTTTTCAAAAGCGACAGAATTGTAGAAACCGGCTGTGCCCGGCTTTTTCTCTGTGCCTTCTTTCTCGAAGAACACACCGATGGTTGAAGCGCCGCCACCAAATGCCGCTGCGATACGAGAAGATAGACCGTAGCCACTCGATGCGCCCACAACCAGTACACGCTTAGGTGCGTTCTTGATTGGGCCTTGCGCCTTAGTGTAAGCAATTTGTTCTTTTACGTTAGCTTCACAACCCACTGGGTGCGTTGTTGTACAGATAAATCCACGAATTCTAGGTTTGATGATCATATTCAACTTCCTTAACAAAACCCGGCTAGGATAAAAGGTTCAACGCCAGATCGCATCTAATTTCTGTAAAAATGTCGTGAAAAGGCAAGTGGTTGGATCACTTCCTGTGGCTTCTCTCTGTGGTATCCAAAGCATTTTACTGAGCAGAAACAGCAGAGGCACCATGACGGTGCCTCTGAGTAGTAAGAGCGGTGACGTACTTTATTACGCCACGCTATCGAGCTTTGGCTTCGCACCCTCTTGATGGGTACGAGTCTCGCTGAAATCGTGGCTAAAGTGGTCCACTTGAATGGCGCGGTAACGCAATTTATCCGCGGCCAAGATCTTATCCACTTCAGCTTGAGTCAGCACGCCAGCGTCTAAGGCTTGCGCTAATCGCTCGGTCAGCAGCCCTTTACGAGCGACTACACCGTCTTTAGCTGCACGCATCAGTTTGCGCTCTAAGCTCTTCACCCCATACATGGCAAGGAACGCGTTTTCCATCAAGCCGACACTGTCATCCGCGTCTTTGCCAATGTAGCAAAGGTGAGTGAGGCGATCACGGTGCGCTCCTGGTGTCATCAGACTTTCTGCCAGTTTCACAGTAAGCTGATCACTTGGCTTGGTGTAGCGATTGCCCAGTGGGAAGATGATCACTTTCAGCAAACGCCCAACCGCTTTTTGTGGGTAGTTGGTAAAGGCTTGCTGCAATGACTGCGCCGCGTGATACAAACAGTGCTGCACGGCGTAGTGTACGTAATCGAGATCTTGCTGCTGGCGACCTTCATCTTCGTACTTTTTCAGTGCCGCAGACGCCATGTAAAGATACGCCAGTACATCCCCTAAACGCGCCGAGATCATCTCTTTACGTTTTAGATCGCCGCCCAGTGTCGCCATTGCGATGTCCGCACTGACCGCCAACGCACGGCTGAGACGTGTCATCTCTTTATAGTATTGCTGCGTTGGCCCGCTCATATCGGCTTTGATAAAGCGAGAGCCGGTGAGCGCCGCGCCAAACGCGCCGAAGGTGTTGCCCATCGCATGTTTGATGTGTTTGAACAGCAAATCATCAAATTGCTTCGCACCCTCTTTTTCATCTGGGTTGGCGGCCGCTTCCATTTCTTTCAGTACGTATGGATGACAACGCGTCGCCCCTTGACCAAAGATCATCAGGTTACGGGTCAAAATATTCGCACCTTCCACGGTAATAGCGACCGGCACACCGAGATAGTGCGTAGCAAGGTAGTTCATCGGGCCGTCTTGAATAGCGCGGCCTGAGTGAATGTCCATCGAATCATTCAAAATAGTGCGGGCCATTTCCGTCATGTGGTATTTGGCAATCGCCGTCACAATGCCCGGTTTCTCTTTCAGATCTAACGAGGTCGTGGTGAGTGTGCGGCTCGCTTCTAGCAAGTACGTCAAACCACCGATACGCCCTAGCGCTTCTGCAACCCCTTCGAACTTACCGATCGACATACCAAACTGCTTACGCACGTAGGAATACGCGCCTGTAGTGCGTGACGTCAGGTGGCCAATCGCAGTGCCAAGAGCTGGCAACGAGATACCGCGACCTGCTGACAAACATTCCACCAGCATGCGCCAACCTTTACCGGCGTAGTCTTGGCCACCAATGAGCCAATCCATAGGAATAAAGACATCCTTACCGCGCGTTGGACCGTTCATAAACGCCAACCCTAGCGGGTCATGACGCTCACCGATCTCCACCCCTTTGTGATCCGCCGGGATCAACGCACAGGTAATACCGAGCTCTTTTTCATCGCCCAACAGGCCGTCTGGGTCATACATTTTAAACGCAAGGCCAAGTACCGTAGCAACGGGTGCGAGAGTGATGTAACGCTTGTTCCAGTTGAGGCGAATACCCAGCACCTCTTTCCCTTCATGCTCGCCGTAACAGACGACGCCATCATCGGGAATGCCACCGGCATCTGAACCCGCTTCCGGGCCAGTTAGCGCAAAACACGGAATGTCGGTACCATCGGCAAGACGTGGCAGCCAGTAATCTTTCTGCTCTTGCGTACCATAGTGGGACAACAGCTCACCCGGACCTAACGAGTTTGGCACCATGACCGATACCGCTGTACTGATACTGCGAGTGGCGATGCGCGAAACGATGGTTGAGTTTGCCAATGCAGAGAATTCACGACCGCCATACTCTTTCGAAATGATCAGCGAGAAAAAGCGCTCTTTGCGTAGGTAATCCCACACTTCTTTTGGCAGATCGCGATCTTCTTTGACGATCTTGTGGTCATTGAGCATCGCCAACAAGGTTTCGAGCTCATTGTCCATAAAGGCTTGCTCTTCCGATGTTAGCGTTGGTGCAGGATATTGGTGCAACTTACGAAAATCAGGACGGCCTGAGAACAACTCTCCGTCCCACCATACGCTGCCCGCTTCCATGGCTTCTTTCTCTGTGCTTGATAGCGGCGGTAGTACTTTTTTGAACATTTTGAAAGCTGGGTCGCTGACCCATTTTCTTCTTAGAGAGCACATAATCCGATCCTTTTGTTCGCGTTAGGGTGTTGAACTTATTGTTAGTGTTATAAATGCTTTGTTGATGTTAAAAATGCTTTATTGGTCTTAAAAACCTTCGCTATTACTCGATTTATTTCGCCGCGACGCCCGCAGCCAAATAAGGAATCAGTTGGTCAACGACGGACTTAGCATCCATCGCTTTGCCGTAATCATTTTCAGCGATCTCTAGCAGCGCTTGACTCGAAGCCATAGTGAACACGCAGGTGCCGAGGGTAAAATGCAAACGCCAGAACAGCGCTTCTTGAGTCAACTCAGGGTTGGCTTTCATCACCGATTGCGTAAACAGTGATAACGTCTCTTGGTAACGTGTGGTGATGAACCAACGCAAGTGACCTTGCACATCGGTATAACCACGTCCAATCAGCAACATAAAGCGGCTGGTGCCGTTCGGTCTCACATCGTTTAAGTTTCTTAGTGGCGTACGCAGTGACTCAAACACGTCTGACATTTCATACGTATCATTGAGATTTAAGTTTATTAGTGCATCTTGCACTGAGGGCATAAAAGCTTCGAGATAACGGTTTAGCACTGCACGTACCAAGGTTTTCTTATCGCCAAAGTGATAGTTGACTGACGCGAGATTCACTCCAGCTTTGCTGGTAATGGTGCGAAGAGACGTGTCATTAAAACCATGCTCAGCAAACAACGCTTCCGCTACATCTAGGATTTTCTCTTTCGTCTTATTTCTCGCCGACATTTTAAAGCACTCGTATTAAACAACTGTTTGAAATATACATCCGAAACATTTAACTAACAACCAATTAACATCACATTTTTGCGCTTTGGTCTGACCAGATAAAAAAGTGTGAAAGTAATTCATTGAAACGTAAGAGAGATTTTTCCTTGCGAACAAAAAAGTGTGCAAAGAAGAAAAAAGAGAGGAAATTTATTGAACTGTTTGGGCCGTCCCCGGTCTGAATAGGTGTAGTGAGCAAGGTGCTGAGTGGAAGTGTTGGGATGCTTGTATTAACCT
>NZ_JCBDGG010000012.1:0-58368 GCF_059833835.1 Vibrio sp. R15-SG3-ISO1B
TACAAGCATCCCAACACTTCCACTCAGCACCTGACTGCGCTGCAAGACAAAATGAAACAGCGAGCCTTTCTCAGGCTCTAGAGTCGGTTTGATATCCAAGCTGCGGCTGATATGGATAAACCCCAGCTCTCTGCCTTGACTCGCCACCATCGGCAGCGCATGCAGTAAGCTTTCACCGTCATTGGCAAAGAGCACAGGTAAACTGGCCGATTCCATCAACGCGGCAACGTTATCAAGCAAGCGATGTTTGGCCCCTTGTTGGAGATTGAAATGACCGCCATAGCCAATATTGGTCGAGACTTTATCTGCCAGCCAATCGTAGAGCTCTTCCAAGCTCTGGTTGGCCATATCAAACTCCACTTGGCTCATCGGTTTGATCTGTTCACTGACACTGAGCAAGGTGAGTTTGTCGCAACAGAGCCCAGTAATACTGTGTAGCTTGCGCCGTTGAAATAGCCTAAACATATCCTTTACCTTTCAGGAGGCAGAGCTCTCGCTGCCTGCAATACATGAAGTACAATTTTTTGCTCGTTCATCTCAACGCGATGAGCCGGTGCCATCACCGACACAGCGCCAACAAGTTTGCTGCCCTTTAACACCGGCGCGCTAATACCAGACACACCGGGATCAATTTCAGAGGTACTGACCGCATACCCTTGGGCTCGAATCGCGTCCAATTTGGTCTGCCAAGCGTCCCATTGCAACTCTTGGCCAAAATAACGCAATATTTTCTCGCAGCGCGCGCTCGGCATATACGCCAACATCACTTTCGATGAAGCGCCATGCAGCAGCGGCTGACTCTGCCCTTCGACATAACTGCACCTAAGTGCTTGCATGCTCTCTTTTCGGCTGACGCACAGAGCACGATACCCAACAGGCACCATGTAAGCGGCCATTTCGCCCGTCTGCTTTTGTAGGCGTCTGAGCACCGCAGACACTGACTCCAGCTCACTTTGACTCGATTGGTAACTGCGCATCAACATCAAAGCTGCCGGACCGATGATCAAGGTCTTGTCGTGCGTACTCTCTTCAATCAGATTCCACTCTTTCAACATTTTTAGGTGGCGATACAAACTGCTCAGTGGTGTCCCGAGCTGATGACTCAAGATTTTGGCGGTCACCGGCTCGTCGTTGACCGCTACCTGCATGAGCAGTTGTAAGATTTTCTCGTTCACTTGGCCGCTGCCGTTTTTCATGGTCAATTCTTTTCTAACTGGGTCATAGAGTGAGTTCAAATTATATTCTTACAAGGCGAGAATAGTGAGCACAAAGAGCACCTACATTTTCACTGAGTGATAAAAAGCACGCCCTACGCAACCCATTCAAACCATCAATAAAACTTTACTTAACGGTAAAGTTAAAATAATCTATGTTGCATAATCATCTCGAGCCGCCCAGCGGCCATCTCGTTTTGGGATCAACGACCACAAGGTTTAGGGATAACATGAAGCCTCTAGCACTCACCCTCAGCGTTCTGTTTGGCGCGGCGGCCACTCTCAGTGTCACCTGCCAACTGTCTAACGCCAGCGAACGTTATCAATCCAACGCGTATCAAGTTCAGTTGCCGATAGAGAAGCAAGCGATCCGGCTCGAGAAGCTCTCCGGTGAGTTCCAAGCGTCTGAATACACGAAGATTCTGTCGGATCAGGAAGGCAAGATTACCAATGTCTTGGTCAACGATGGTGCGGTGGTTAAAAAGGGCACGCCGCTGTTTGAATTTAATACCACCTTCGCTCGTTTAGCGGTTCAAGCCGCCCAAGAGGAATACCAACGCGCGCTCGACAATATCCTTGATTTAACGAAATCCGGCGTGACGCGCGGTGAACGACTCGACGGCGCTCGGCAAGCCATTGACGCGACGAGAAAGAATCTGCTTGTCGCCCAAGAAGCGCTCGTCGATACCACCATCGTCGCGCCCTTTTCAGGCAAAGTGGGGCAAATTCTGGTCAGTGCCGGGAACTTCGTCACCAAAGGTCAGGAGTTAACAGAGTTGATCGCCGTCTCTGATGTGGAGCTCCATTTCAGTGCGCCGAATGACGTGCTCTACCCCTACCTAACGACACTGAGTGATCCCGCAGCGCACACGCCACCGACAGTGTCGGTAAAAAATGCCAACGGTCAATTTATTGATGGCACGCTCAGTTTTGTCGACAGCAAAACCACCGAACAAGCCCAGACACTCTCCGCCTATGCCACCTTTACTAATTCTGATAATCAGTTACTGGTGGGGAGTAAAACCGAGCTCTACCTCAACGCCATAGAACGCCAGGCGACCCTGTTTGTCCCTAAACAGGCGGTGCATACCAAAGAGACCCAAAGCTTTGTCTATGTCCTTGATCGGGATAAGAAAGTGCTAGAAGTGCCGGTCGCGACGCTGATGGTCAAATCTGAGATCGAGGGCTATCTCGCGGTCACCGGGTTAGAGGCCAACCAGTTTGTGGTCAACGATCCTTACGCGTATGAGCTGGTCGGGCGCAAGATTGAGCCCATTGTGAATCTGGTTGAAGGGCTAAACCAAATCCTTAGCCGCGGATAATCTCGGCAATCGAGTGTCGCAATGTTGAGTCAGCTCTCAACTCTCAGCGACGGGCATACTGGTAGGACCATGCTTATGGTAGCGTTAACACAATGACCACATGGAAGAAATTAGAACACTGCTCTGACCTTTGTATGGATAAAAGAAGTCAACGAAGCGAAAAAACTCGGCAGAATATTATTCAGGCAGCAATGGAGTGCTACCAGGATTTTGGTGTGCAAGGTGCCTCGCTTGAAGCTGTCGCCAAATGCGCTGGCACGTCAAAGCCTACCATCTATGCCCATTACGGCTCGAAAGAGAAGCTCTATCAGAATGTCGTCGAACACATTTTGCACCAAGAGCAAGAGACGCAAAAATTGCCGCCGTTTGATCCGACCCGTAGCATTAAATCTCAGCTGTTTGATATTTTCGATCAGCAGTTGGATTTTGTCTTAAGCTGCGAGCGCCGCCGCCTGCTGGTGGCCATCACGATTGAAGCCATGTGTCATGGCAGTTGTCATCTCAACGATCTTGAACAGATCAAAACTTGCCCAATGGAGCATTGGCTAAGCGACGCCATGGCACACAACACACTGCCGCAGCAAAACGCGCGCGAACTCGCGACGAATCTACTGGCGTTAGTGAAAGGTCGCACCTTCTACCCCACATTTCTTGGAATGAATGACGATAATATCGAGCAGCGCCGAGCCAACCTTCACTCCGCGTTGGATTTCTTCCTCCAGACGCAGCAAGCACAATAAGAGGCGCAGCAGCGCCCCTTGTTTCTATGTTTGTGTGCTTATGTGTTTATGTGCTTCTCAGTCGCTCAATCTTCTAAGCGGTCCGTGCTAAGGATGCCCAATACTACGGCATCCTGCTGACTTCATCACTCTTGAGTCAAGAGCGCCTGCCCATTGGTTTTGATGACCTCTTGATACCAATAGAAGCTCTTTTTGCGCAGGCGCATCAAGGTACCCGAGCCGTCATCGTGGCGATCGACATAGATATAGCCATAGCGCTTGCTCATCTCTGCGGTAGAGTTCGCGACTAAGTCAATTGGCCCCCAGCTGGTAAAGCCCATTAGCTCGACGCCATCTAGTATCGCCTCATGCGCTTGCACCAAATGATCACGCAGGTACGCGATACGGTAGTCGTCGATCACCTCACCTTCGTCAGTCACGGTATCACGCGCACCGAGACCATTCTCAACGATAAACAGTGGCTTTTGGTAGCGATCGTGGAGGAAGTTGAGCAGAATGCGCAATCCTTTAGGGTCAATCAACCAGCCCCACTGACTCTTTTCCAGATACGGATTTGGGACACTGTCGACGATATTGCCCACCTCTTTTTGCTTCGGATCGGCACTCGCACACCCACTGGCGTAATAACTGAAGGAAATAAAGTCGACACTCGCCGCCGCTAGGGTTTCGATGTCCCCTGCTTCCATCTCGATGGTGATTCCGTTATCACGGAAATAACGCAACATATAACCTGGGTACTTACCGCGGGTCTGCACATCGCCAAAGAAGAGCCACTTATTGTTCTCATCCATCGCCGCCAAAACGTCATCAGGATTACAGGTGTAGGGGTAGTTAATCGCGCCGAGCAGCATGTTGCCGATTTTCGCGTCAGGGATGATGTCATGACAGAGCTGCACAGCTTTGGCGTTGGCCACTAGCTGATGGTGGATCGCTTGGTAGATCGCCTGTTCGCTCGCATCTTCTTGAAGTCCAACCCCAGTAAACGGCGCATGCAACGACATATTGATTTCATTAAAGGTAAGCCAAAGCTTCACTTTCTCCTTGTAGCGCGTAAATACGCTGCGCGCATAGCGCTCAAAGAAGGTAATCACTTCTCGGCTACCCCACCCGCCGTAATTTTCCACTAGGGCGTAAGGCATTTCGTAGTGTGAAAGCGTGACAAACGGTGTCATCCCGTGGGCGGCCAATTCGTCAAATAGTCGGTCATAGTAGGCGAGCCCTTCTTCACACGGCTCGGTTTCATCGCCTTGCGGAAAGATACGCGTCCAAGCAATGGATAGACGAAGGCAGTTGAACCCCATCTCCTCAAACAAAGCGATGTCTTCTGGATAACGATGATAAAAATCGATGGCAAGATCTTTGATCCCCTCAGTACGCGCTTCGCGGGTCTGATGTGGGTTTAAGATCCCTTTTGGCAGCATATCAGCGGTGGAAAGCCCTTTGCCACCAGTGAGGTAAGCGCCCTCTACCTGGTTAGCCGCAATGGCTCCGCCCCAAAGAAAATCGGATGGAAAGGTCATAGTTCATTCTCTTTATTTATGATTCTGACTTGAGTGTACTCGAACCATTAGGCACTAAATAAGGTTAGATATTTATCAGGATATTTCCCATTTTTAGGCCAGAGCGCAACGACAAAAATCGGCAAAATCTAAATGATAGATCGGTATTTTCAAGCTATTACGAGACCTATCCGACACATCTTTTTCCACAGAAATACTATGCTTATAGGGTAAACAATGACGTAAGAGGGCGTGGTTATGAAATACAAACATATCCTAGTTGCACTAGAGCTGTCTGAAGAGAGTAACGTTCTCATTGAACGCGCCGCGTCTCTCGCTGAGATAGTGGGTGCACAAGTCTCGTTCATCCATATCGATGGCACACATGGGGAAATCTACCCTGATTTGGTCGATATTCAAGCCGATCCTAGCCGTCGACCTTTGAACGAAAACAACAACCAATGGCTAGAGAAGTTTCAAACCGATTCACCTGTCCCGATCAAGCACTTCCTTGTCGGTACCGGCGATCTCAGTGAGAAATTAACGTACACCATTAAAGAACACAGCTTTGATCTGTTGATTTGTGGCCACCATCAGGACTTTTGGAGCAAAATTGTCTCCTACTCCCGCCACCTCATCAATAAGTCACCGATTGATATCCTCGTGGTGCCAATCACAAGCTAACTGAGATAGCCGCCCTAGGCGGCTATCTTTTTTACAGCTCGGTCAAACGACGAATAACGCGATCGGGCTCAACTCCCCACGGATCAAAAGGCACATCCACGCTGCGCTGCAACCAGACGGTTTTAATACCGGCTGATTGCGCACCCAGCACGTCAAACGGATTGCTCGAGACTAAATAGGTGTCGTTGTCTTGGGTGACCGACAGAAGATGCTGATAGACAGATGGGTTGGGCTTAAAGGTTTTGACCTTTTCACAGCTGATTATCTGCGCAAACTCGTCCCGAATGCCCGCGCGGCGCAGCAACGTCTCAACACTGTGTTGTTCACCATTAGAAAAAGCGACCAGCCGATGCCCTTTCGCTACCAGTGAGGCTAGGCTTTCTTGGACATCATCAAAACAGGGCAAGCGAAGATAGAGGTCGAGAAGCTGCGCTTTCTGCTCTGGCGACAAGATTGTTTGATGGGCGGCGCATGTGTAATCCAGCGCTTGTTCGGTGCAGGTTGAAAACGGCACATACTCGTTCATCAACCCGCGTCGAAACGCGTATTCGAGCTGCTTATTTCGCCAAGTCACACTCATGGTCTGCCCCAGCCCCGGACGCCACGCTTCCAGTTGAGTCGCCACAAAATGTGTGTCAATCAAAGTGCCATAGACATCAAACGCATAAGTCTTCGTCATTGTTGCCATATCCATTGTGGAGAGTGTCTTACTATCGTAGACAATGGTGAACGAGTGTTCAATAATAGGACACCCATTCTGAACGAAAGAAGCGATTAAGCGAATGACCGACTCGATAACAGAAACCCTCGCCAGTTTCACCTCTATCGAACAGGCATTGGATTATTTTGAGATAGGCTATGACCGCACGTTTATCGAGCAGAATCGTACCGAGTTGGTGAAGCGGTTTGGGGGTAATCTTATTTTACAAAAGCCTGATGATTGGTTTTCAGCGCGACGTGCGCTAAAAAATGCTTATTGTAAAGTACAGCGCAGCAAGCTGGATAAACACACTCGCTCGGCCTGCCGCGGCTGCACATCTTGTGAACGTCGTTAGGCTTCTTGTTCGATATCCTCTTCTTCGAACATAGATGAGCATTTGATTTCAAACTGATTGAACGAGAAGATGCTAGGGCCGTGGACGCGCTTAGTGATCACTTTCTCTTCCCCATATTGCACCGTAACATGGGTGAACACCTTACCTTTTACCTCTATGGTGTTGTCTTCAAGTGCAGAGGTCAATTCCGCTTCATTGCCATCACGGGCACGTTTGACTTTCTCAAGGTGTGCGTTGCTCTCTCGTTTGAGCGTTTCTACCTCTTCTTCTTGCTCTGGCGTCCGTTGAGATTTCGGAATTTTTTTCAACTCCAGCTCTTTACGCACCACCGCCATGGTCGCTTCTTGTGCTTGAGTATATTGTTCTTTGAGCTTGGCTTGGCGATCTTTGTACATCTGAAAGCGCGCAAACGCCTGAACATGTGTCGCGGTGTCGCCTTCCACACCCAGCTCGACGCAGGTGATTTTTCCACCCACCTTGGCACTGCCGCCGCTTAAGGTGCCGTGTTTTTCGCTGCTATCGGCGACAACCAGGTGGCGACCACAGCGAATGGCGTTGTTCATACTGTGGACATTGAGAATAATATCTTGTCCAGCTTGTAACTCACTGAACTGTGCATAATTGGCCTTTATGCTGCCGCCCGACTTCACCACACAGCTCTTTTCTTCGCCTTCAGAGACATTGTGACCAATGATGCCTTTGGCAACTTCAATGTCACCTTGCGCTTGAACATCCGCCGATTCAATAAATCCACCCACCGTGAGTGATCCGGTTGCCCGAACGACCATATCCGATTCAATGTTGCCAAACACCACCACGTTGCCTTTGAATTTAACATGACCCGTCGCCACACCTATGGTCGGTAAGCAGAGTGCATCTTCCACTTCCACGCTGCGCTCTTTGAGCACCGGCATACCGGATACCTCAGCCAGCAATACATTGGGATTGTTGGGATTCACTTTCGTGCCTTTGCCCGCTTTGAGCATGGCATCGTTACCAGGCTTAGGCGGAATCACCTTACCTTGTACTGTCATACCTGGTGTCCCTTTCGTCGCAGGTACACGTTTCATAAGGGGATCATTTGCTGAGACGGTGATGGTCTCGCCTAAGTTGAGCATGTCCACTTTGCCCCCATCTTGATCTGATTCTTTGGGAGCGAGCACTTGTCTAGCAGGGTCTTTGACTAAAGGAACAAACTTGGCGTCTTTGCCTTGGATGGGATTTTTGCCTTTGGCGACAGGTTGAGTGAAGGTTTCACCGGGTTTGAGTTGATGGCTCATCACCAACACTTTTTTCAGTGCGAGCTTATTGATGCCTTTAGTGACATGGGATTGCGCCAAGGCATGCACGATTTGCGGTCCTTTCAGAGGTTGGCCTTTGTAAGCGCCGGTCACCACCATACTGGCCAGCATGTCGTGTTCTGAGAGCACCACTTCCACCGTCGCGTCACGCACTTCAGCGATAGGAAAGCCCACATACGCTTCACTTTTCGCTTCTCTCGCACACTTGATAAAGCGGTTCACCGCCTCTTCCATCAGATAAAAATCACTGGCGCCAATATTGGCTAACGCGGAATCTAATCCACGCGTATCGAAATTTCCATCCACACTGATGTCTGGCAATAGCTTCGCGACCACTCCCTGCTCATCTTCTGACAGAGATACTAACTTGTCCCACATAACTGACCTGCTTAACCCACTTAACCTGTCCAGTCTATTCAATTTGATACTGACACAGTATGGAATGTGTGACAAATTCAGGCATAGGTCACTGAACTTTTGTTGTAGAAACGTCCATCAACGCTATTTACAGTGTAAAGTTTACCAGTTCCGTTTATCGGCCCATCTTATGGTTGAGTGCGCCATCCACTCATTGGGTGGATAATCAGTCGGTCGCGATGCTTCTCTTCAGGCTTCTCTGCGCATCATGCGGAAAGCGGAAAATGGTGCGGCGCGTTTAATGAATAGATCGCGGTCACTTTGCGCCCTTGTTCGCTATATTGCAGCGAGTCACACAGTTCTGTGGCGAGAACGATACCTCGGCCATAGGTGTGTCCGTCTTGAACTTGCTGGCGTTTTTCGTAGTCAAATCCCTCGCCGTTATGAAGCAAAATCATGGTGACCTTCTCACTGTCAGGCTGATAATCGAGCTCAAGTTTGACCCAGGCACTGTCTTCAAGCTGCTTGAGTTTATCCTCTCGCTGCTGGTAATAGGTAAAAAAGCCGTCGGGGTCATCTTTTACCGAGGAATCAAGCTTGAGCAAACCATGCTCGATGGCATTAGAAAAGAGCTCAGAGGCCACCGAACAAATCAGATCCAGATGTGGACCACCCGATAACATTCCCTGTAAAAATTGCCTAACTTCGGCCATTACCGACAGGTGACGCAACTTATGGCCGTCAAATTGCAGACTGGCATGTATCGGCACTTGACGTCTCTGCTGCTCTACCGTTTGACAAGCCTCTTCTTCCGCTACAGTAATGGGGAAATGCATGGTCAAAATGGATAAATCGTCACGCACCTCTTGATTGCTAAAGGCTTGTACCGCTTCATACAGCGTTGGGATGACCGCGCGCTGACCTGTGAAACAGGCCTCAAGGCGCTTGGCGCCAAACTGTTCATTGTTGGGGCTGGCGGCTTCAATCACGCCATCGGTGTAGCAAACGATCTGCTGATCAGGCTCCAGTTTGTAGTGCACAATGTCGGCTTCAAACTCGTGCGGCTCAAGCACGCCCAACGGCATGTGGCTTGAGACTAAACGGCTGACAATCTCGCCTCCAGGATCGACAATATACCCATCAGGCAAACCGCCGCCCCACCAAGAGACTTCAAAGCCATTGGCTCTTACTTCAAACACGCTGGCGGCAAGCATCATTCCCATCGGAAGGAAACGCACCAACACTTCGTTGATTTCGGTAACAATTTCCCCGAGCGGTAATCCTTTCGCCGCCATCGTAAAGAATGCGCGCGTCGCAGGTAGCGCGGAGATCGCCGCCGGTAAGCCGTGTCCTGTGGCGTCAGCGATCATCACATAGACACCACCGTGTGGCCGCTTTGCAAGAACAATTAAATCACCGTTAAAGATGGTTGAGGGGGTCGACAAATAATGGATGCCGTACACATTGCTGACCTGGCGGCTCATCTCTTGAGCGAGATTGGCAAAAATCGACTCGGCAATCGAATAGTCGTACCGTACTTGTTCATGGAACTGGCTCAGTTCATCACGCTGCTGCATCACTTCATTGTGCATTTTGACAATCCGATAGTGCGCTTGCACTTTGGCAATGAGGACATTGCGCTCCACCGGTTTGAGGATAAAGTCATCACCAAAGGCGAGGCAGCGCTCAAAAGAGGCGCGATCATCCAAAGCGGTTAAGAAAATGATCGGAATGTGGACGTTAGGAAAGGCTTCTCTGACTTCTTGCGCGGTAGTGAACCCATCTTTCACCGGCATCATGACATCCAACAAAATCAGATCCGGCATCGAATCCATCTGTTGCATCGCCTCCACCACCCCTTGGCCATTTTCAAACATGGTAATGCGTTCGGTGATGTGATCGAGAATAAAACGACACAGCTCACGGTTGGTGGCGTGGTCATCGATGATCATGACATGCATAGGCAGTCCTTACTCTATCGAGAACTTCTTATCGAAACGGGAAATGGCGAGGATTTTTCGCACCTGTGGCAAGGTGTTAGTGATGCGAATCGCCCCATCGGGCTGCCCAAGATAATTGTGCATGTTTAACAGCATCCCAAGCCCTGCACTGTCGATATAGTCGACTTTGCGTAAATCAATCGTAAACCGATAACTGTGTTTGTCTGTATAGCAGCGCCGAAAATCTTGAACGAGGTTAAACCCAAACGCCCCTTCAATGGTAATGGTCACCTCACGTGAGCCTGAATTCACTGTAGACTTAACCGACATATTGCCCCCTTGGTGGATTAAAACAGCTCAACTTCGCCTTCATCAATGTTTGCTTGCGTTGCCGCCGGTGAACCTCTTTGCTCAACCTGTTCGAGCAATGCGTGCAGTTCACTCGCAAACTCAGCGTCACTGAGGGTGCGTTCTGTCCATGCCAGCGTCAGATCGGCCAGCTGTTGGATAAACGCCACGCTACCTTGCGCGTACTCCCCTTGCTGCGTAATGATGTCAGCAAATTGCAGGGCGCGAATGCCGTTGGCAACCTGAACACTGAGCAGATCACCGCTGTGCTTGATTTTGTGGACTTCTTGTTCAACCGACACATTGAGCTGCTGCACGCCTCGCAACATGTCATCGACTTTTTCTTTCGATTCGATCGCTTCCGTCATATCGATGGAGGCCATCTCCCCAACGGTTTTGTTGGCCTCTTGTACCGTGGCTTGCGCGGTGTTAATTTCGCGCTCAATTTGGTTATTTAGCTCTTCCGCTTTGACCGAAAGGTGGCGTACTTCATCGGCGACGACGGCAAACCCGCGCCCTGCCTCTCCCGCTCGAGCCGCTTCAATCGCCGCATTGAGCGCCAGTAAGTTGGTCTGCTCGGATAACCCGCGCACTTGGTTGAGTAACTTAAACACCGAATCGAGCTTGTCTGACATATCGTGAATGCTGTGCACCGCAGAAATACTTTTTTCCGAGACGATCACTAAGGTGTCCACAAAGTGGCGAATAATGGCTTCGGTTTTCGGTAACACTTGGCTGATGTCATGATCGCTGCCGTGATTACCCAGCAAGGTTTCCACCAACTCACTCGTCACTTGGCTCTGCTCTTCCGCCAGCTTTTGCAATTCAAAATAGCTTTCATTTAAGGTGTCTACTGATTCGTCTACCACGCTGCGTTGATGGCTAAGCGGATCCGATAATTGAGGGATAACACGTTGCAAGATGTGCCCCAACGCCGCTTCCCGAGCAGGGTTAGGATCATCGCTCGAGGGTGCCTGTGAAGACGCAGCGCTCTCTGTTGGCATCGGGCGTGACTTGGCTAAGACAATCCAAGGCACCGCCGCCACGGCGATCATTAAGGCGAGTTGAAGCTGAGACGGCGCATAACTCACCCCCACACCCAACAGCAGCACTTGAATAAGCACCGCGAGCGCGCAGCGTACGCGATGACTCAGTATTCTCTTTTTCTTCATAGGCTCACCAACTGACAAATCTGTTTCGGTATTTTATGCAGCCCGAGAACGTACTCCGCAGCACCCAAATGCACCGCGGCGCCCGGCATTCCCCACACCACTGAGCTCAACTCATCTTGAGCAATGGTCGGCGCGCCTTGCTGCTTTATCTTCAACATGCCTCGCGCACCGTCTTTACCCATACCAGTGAGCAAGATACCGATCGCGTGCTCGCCTAACGTCTCGGCAACGGCATCAAACATGACATCCACAGAGGGTTTGTGGCGATTGATCGCTGGCCTGTCGTCAAGTTCTGCGTACAACTGCCCGCCACGTCGGGTAACGACCAAATGCTTATCGCCGGGGGCTAAATAAGCGCAGCCTGATTTCAGCGCCTCACGAGTCTGGCCAAGTTCTGCCACCTGTATATCCGAGTTCGCGTCGAGCCTGCGCGCAAACGAGGCGGAAAACATCGCGCTAATGTGCTGGGTAATCACTATCGGCGGCAAACCGGCAGGCAAGGTTTTAAGCACCTGATTGACCGCTTCCGTCCCTCCCGTCGAGGCACCGATGGCAATCAACTCAATGTGATTGGTTTGGCGTATAGGATCGAGTTTTTGCGCCTCAGGTGCCACTGTCTCTCGTCCTACGTTAGCGCCTGCGGCGACTTTGATCTTTTCATTCACCAGCTTTTTGTAATTGACCATCTCGGCGGTGTTTTGCACCGCAGGCTTGGGAAAGTAGTCCACCGCCCCGAGTTCCAGTGCCGCCAGCGTCGGCTCTGCGCCGTGCTGCGTTAACGTGGAGATCATCACCACAGGCATCGGCCGTAAACGCATCAGATTTTTTAAGAACTGAACGCCATTCATTTTTGGCATTTCGATATCCAGAGTCAGCACGTCGGGATTGTGTTGTTTGATCAAAGCCCGAGCTTGATACGGATCTTCTGCACTGGCGACCACCTCAAGATCCGGATCGCTGTTGATCAGCTCAGTCAAGATCGCGCGGAATACCGGCGAATCATCGACCACCAATACTCTGATTTTTTTCATATAAACAGCTCCGCGTCATCGCCATTGTCACGTTCGTGCTCCAACTTATAGGCATAGGTCGATTCTTGTTGATGCACCGTATGCACTTCACTAAAGGGCACCCGTTTCAGCCACACTTTTCCAATCGAGGGATCAAAGAGTATCTTTCTTGGCTCCATTCCCCCAAGATCTTGCGCCACCACATCCAATTGCTCGCGCTCAACATAACTCAGAATAAAACTGACGTTTTTCTCCCCTATCATCGATTCTTTGCCGAGCATTTGCGCCCCACCAAACAGTTTAACCACCAAGCGATGCCGACGGGCACCCAAACCAATCAGTTGATTGATCAACATTTCCATCGCATAACAACCGTAGCGAGAAGCACTCGAATCCAACGCGCTCGGCTGCCAAGATTTGATTTGGCTGCGATTCTCAAAAGGCAGGAGAAAGTGATTCATGCCGCCGATACGTGTGACGGGATCCCACATGCAGGCTGAGATGCATGACCCTAGACCAGTCACAATCAACTCGTCACTCGCCTCACTGCAATAAACGCCGCCGGGGTACACTTTGACAAAGTGCTTTTCTCGGATAGGGTGATAAAACCGACTAACATGACAAGCCCCATTTTGCGGGTCGACGTTCAGGCCGTGGTATGGCGTCATAACCGCTTCCTACTTTTTGACATAAATTGTGTGACCGAGGTGATGAAAGCAATCCACTCCATCAGGTAAGCTCTCCGAGTGGCCTAAAAACAGAACCCCATCAGGGGATAGCTGTTGATAAAAGCGTTTGAGCAATCGCGCCTGCGTTTTTTTGTCGAAATAGATCATCACGTTACGGCAGAATATGACATCAAAGCTCGCTGTAAATGGCCAAGCTTCAAGCAAGTTGAGTGGTGAAAACTGTACGTGATCCATCAGTCGCTGTTTGACTTTGATCTGGCCGCTTTGGCGTCCCACACCTCGAACAAAGTTCCCCTTTAGATAGTGCTTAGGAATAGAGTTGAGTGCCTCATCACTGTAAATGCCAAGTTGCGCCTTCTCGAGTACCGCAGTATCTAGGTCTGTCGCAACAATCACGACTTCGTCCAACTGACCTTTGCGTTCAAATGCCGCAAGTGAAGTGGCAATGCTGTAGGGCTCCTCACCACTAGAGCAGCCCGCGGACCACACCGCGACCTGCTTTTTGCCTTGCTCTTGCCACTGACGACTGAGTACCTGCTCCAAAAATTCAAAATGGTGGTATTCACGGAAAAACGACGTTTTATTGGTCGTCAAACAATTGATGAAAGTGACTCGCTCCTGACGGTCATTCTCAATCAACGGGCGATACTCTCTAAAGCGGCGCAGCCCCAATCGGCGCAACTGACGACTGACGCGGCCATAGACCATAGCGCGCTTCTGATCCGAGAGAAAAATGCCCACGTGTTTATGCATAAACCATTGGATAAAGTGAAAATCTTTATCCGTAAGCTCAAACTCTTGCTCGGGTAGCGTCAATTCCGTGTTCAAAATTCTTCCCATTCGTCGCCTTCCTCTTCCACCTTAAATGCCGTGTTGCTGGCTTTGTTGGTGCGAATCTCTCTGACGTTATTTTCGTTAGGAGCTTTGTTGCTGCGCGAATCAAAACTGGCCACTTTGGCATCGGTCACAAAGAAGTTCATAAGATTGAGCAACTCTTTGCCTTCATCTTTGAGCGATTGACTGGCGGCTGAGGTTTCTTCAACCAGCGACGCATTCTGCTGTGTCATTTCGTCCATCGTCGCGACGGCTCGATTGATCTCATCAATGCCGGTCGATTGCTCCACACTGGAAGAGGCAATCTGTTCAATCAACTGGTTGACCTTCTCCACCGCTTCGACAATTTCACTGAGTGTGTCGCCGGACTCACCCACTAAGCGTGAACCTTCATCGACTTTCTCCACACTGTCTTTGATAAGGCCCTTGATCTCTTTGGCGGCCGCCGCACTGCGCTGCGCTAGATTGCGCACTTCACCCGCGACAACGGCGAAACCGCGCCCTTGCTCGCCAGCGCGCGCCGCTTCCACCGCTGCATTAAGTGCTAACAAGTTGGTTTGAAACGCAATTTCGTCTATTACGCCAATGATGTCGGAAATCTTTTTACTCGCCGAGTTAATGTCAGCCATCGCAGAAACCGCCTGACCAACCACTTGGCCGCCTTTGGTGGCTTTTTTCGTTGCATCCACGGCTAATTCGTTAACGCCTTTCGCGTTGTCGGCATTTTGTTTCACCGTTGCTGTCATCTGTTCCATGCTCGCCGCGGTTTGCTCGAGATTCGCGGCTTGAGCTTCCACTCGTTGACTCAAATCGTTGTTGCCTTCGGCGATCTCTGATGAGGCGGTAGCAACGCGCGCCGAGGATTGCGTGATCTTATCCACCATATCGCGCAAGTTGAGAATCGAGGTATTGACCGAGTGAGACAATCGACCCAGTTCCCCGTTATTGCTCTCGGGCATCGTCGTATTAAGATTCCCTTTCGCCACTTGGCTCATCACATCAATGCACTGCCCTATCGGTGTCACCATAGTGTCGAGTAGGCTATTAATGCCATCCCCCAACTCTTTCATAAAGCCGCTGTACACACTGGTGTCAATCCGCTCTTGCAGCTCACCGGCGATCGCTTTTTGTATCAAAGACTCGACCTGACGCTGCCCATCTTGTTGTTCGGTAATATCCACCCACTGTAAGGCAGAACCGATGTACTTGCCCTGACCATCTTTCATGGCAATACAGGTCAAATTGAACTCTAGTCCTCCGACCGCAATATTAGAGCTAAATGGCAAGCGGTCAGGGTTAGCAATGATGCTCTTTTGATGGGCGGGGTTCTTATGGAATACATCGATGTTACGCCCAACTAAATTGCTGGCATCAAAGCCGGGAAGTGCTTGCCTTAGCTCCGCTTCACGCGATTTGAGTAAAGTGAGCAAAGCCGGGTTGACGTAAGTAATCACCCCTTCCATATCGGCCATCATTAGATTCGTCGTCATGCCCGCCACCGCAGAGGCGAGGCGCCCAATCTCTTCTTCTTTTGCCCGCTCATCGGTGACATCGCGCCACTCTAGCGTATTGCCAATGTAAGCCCCTTGGGCGTCGTGTATAGCAGCGACGTTCAACTCAATCTTCAAATCACCAATGGTGATATCGGTGCTGTAAGGTAAATTGTTCGGATCGGCCAGCATCTTGCGCTGATGTGCGGGGTTTTGATGAAATTCATCAATACAACGCCCCATAAGCCATTCCGCACTTGCGGTAAATCCAGACCATACCGAGCGCAGCGTCGCCTCATGCTGGCGAAATAAAGTCAGCGTCTCTTTGTTGATGTAGGTGATCAAAAAGTCTCGGTCAATCATCACCATGGCGGTTTGCGCTTGGTCAACAGCGGCTTGGAGTCTCGCAATGTCTTGGCTTATCTGCTCAGACTGTGTGACATCAGACCATTCCAAGGTATTACCAACATACTGCCCTTTGGCATCTATGATGGCGCCGACATTGAGTTCAATCCTCACGTCTTTGACCGAAATGGTCGTGGTGTAAGGTAAATTATTGGGATTGGAAAGAAGTTGGCGCTGGTGGCTTGGGTTAGCGTGGAACGCATCAATACAGAACCCGAGTAACTCATCTTCGTTTGCCTTAAAACCCGGCCACATTGATTGAAACAGCGCTTCATGGTGCTTAAGTAGTTCCAGAGACTTCTGATTGAGATAGGTAATCTTGAAATCACGATCAATCATCATCAGCGCGGTTTGCGCCGCATTCAGTGCAGACATGAGTTGCTCTTTGGAAATGCCGCTCTCTTGCTCCACATCCAGCGTAAAGTCTTGAGTCAACGTGTCTTCCGTCGGGGTTGAAAATTGCTGAGCTTGCTCTGCCTTTCTGTTCCAAAATCCCATACCTGTCCCTCTTCTTGCCATGCTCTATTGTTATCAGTGTTTGCTTTAGACCCAGCTCTCATGTTGAGTCAGTTCAGAAAGCTTTTCGACATCCAATAAAGCTTCCATATTCAGTAGGATGAGGTGACCTGCTTGCACCGAAGCGAGCCCCCGAATAAAACGCTGGTCTACCCCCATCGACACTTTAGGTGGTGCCTTGATGGCCTCGTCACTGAGGGGATACACCTCTGACACCGCATCAACCATGATGCCAAACGGGTTGCCTTGACCATCACTCAACACCACGACGACCGTCACTTCGGTCAGCTCGGTTTTGCCCAGACCAAGACGCATTTTGAGGTCAATGATGGGTAAGTACTCACCGCGAATTTCCCACACGCCTTTGAAATAGTCTGGCGAGTTCGGGACTTTGCGCACCGGCGACCAGCCCCGTAGTTCTCGCACATCTAAAATCGGCACGCCGTATTCGTCATCTTGTAGGGTGAAACTCAAAAACTCATGTCGGGTTTCCATTACTTCGCCCTCAAGATTTTGTCCATGTTGAGCAGCTCGTGGATATCAAGCAGGGACATCACCTGCTCGCCCACATTCATCAACCCAACCAAATAGGGTGTCACGGCCGTGTCGCCAACACAGGGGTGAAGGGTTTTGTCGTCTTGCGCCAACACATCGCTGACCGCATCCACCACGACGCCCATCAGGCGTTCACCTTGATCCCCCTCTTCTCGCAATACAATCACAACCGTCGTCGGCAAGTATTGGCATTCACCTAACGAAAATCGTCGTCTTAAATCCGTCACTGGCACGATCATGCCGCGAATATTGATCACGCCACAGACAAATTCCGGGGCGCGAGGTATCGGCGTCGGCTTTTCCCAAACCCGAATCTCTTCGACATCCTTAATCGGCACCGCATACAACTCGTCAGCAAGCAGAAAGCTGAGAAAATCCGCGCTCTGCTCACCAAGCTCTTCGCTGTATTGCCCAGACACTAGCGCCGCGTCATGAGCTAGCGCGTCTGTATCTGGTTGAATGGCGGTCACTTGATTCATGATATCTCCCTACGCCGCTAATCCGTTACTGCCCGCCGCATCAAGGTGGGTTTTCAAAAAGCCGGTGATTAATCCCTGAATATCCAAAATCAATGACACCGACCCATCCCCTAAAATGGTGGCGCCAGAAATGCCGGAGACTTTGCTGTAGTTCGACTCCAAACTCTTGATGACCACCTGTTGCTGCTCTAACAGTTCATCAACCAATAACCCAACGCGATTGCCTGCCGCTTCCACAAAGCAGAGTATGGGGTGCTCACTGGGCGTAGCGGGAGCCAGTTCAAGCTCGGATTGCAGATTCATGATAGGGATGCTTTCTTCTCGTAGGCGATACAGCAACACGCCACCGGAAGCGCGTTTGATCTTGCTCTCATCCAAAGAGACCGATTCGATGATGGTCAGCAACGGAATGACAAACACTTGGTCGGCTACCTTTATGAGCTGACCGTCCAAAATCGCCAAGGTAAGGGGTAAGCTGATGGTGAAACGGCTGCCTTTACCCAGCTCGGATTCCACCTCGATGTGGCCGCCCAATTCTTCAATGTTGCGCTTGACCACATCCATACCCACGCCTCGCCCAGAAATATCTGAGACCGATTCCGCCGTCGAAAAACCGGGGGAAAAAATCAGGTTCATCACCTGCTGTTTGGAAAACTCGTCCCGGTTGGCATCGCTCGCGACAACGCCTTTTTCCTGCGCTTTTCTCCACAGCACATCGCAATCGAGTCCGGCGCCATCGTCGCATATTTGAATGATGATAGAGCCGCCTTGATGGAAAGCATTAAGCTCAATGATCCCAGCCTCGGGTTTACCTCGTTCACTGCGCGTTTGGCGTGACTCTATGCCGTGGTCAATGCCATTTCGGACCAAATGCACGAGCGGATCAACAATGCGCTCTAACACCGTTTTGTCGAGTTCCGTGTGCTCGCCCTTGATCACCAACTCCACCTGTTTGTCCAAGCGAGATGACAAATCTCGAACCAAGCGGGGGAAGCGACTAAAGGCAAAGCTCATTGGCAACATGCGAATATTGAGGACGTTATCTTGCAGCTCCTTGCTGTTTTGCAACAGCTGCTCGAGCCCAGCTTTGAGTTTATCCAGTTTGTCAGGGGTAAAATCGTTACCAATTTCCGTCAACATTGATTGCGTGATGACCAGTTCGCCCACCAAGTTGATCAAGCTATCGACTTTATCAATATCTACCCGAATGGAACCGACGCTTGACTCGGTTTTCGTCGGCTTGGACGCGGTTTTCGCTGGTGTCTCAATGCTTGGTTTGGTTGCGCTAGGTTCAGATGCAGTGGGCTCAGATGCAATCGGCTTAGGTGTAATGGGCTCAGACTCGGTGGACTTAGACGCCGTCGAAGCGGAAGAGATTGACTCAGATGGGGCGACTTCTAACGATGTCTCTTCAACCCCACGCTCACCACTCTCTGGTTTTCCTCGCGTAATGATGAGATCGCACTCATCCTCTACCCATTCGAATATCTCGCTAATCTCTTCTTGCGCGAGCTGACCATCCATAACGAGATACCATTTCAGATAACAGAGCTCCGCCTCCAGTTGCTCAATCATGGGTAAGGTGCTGGTGTCGACGCAAATTGACATGTTCGGATCCAGTTCATGACATTCGCGAAGGATGCGTAACGGGTCGTTGCCGCTAAAAAACAGTTCAGGATGGGGAGCAAACGTAATGTGGTAAGGTAGAGAACCCGCATCGGATGCCTCCGCCAATGACTCGTCGGGCTCACTTTCAACGCTTGGTTCGTCACCTAATAAGCGTTCTAGCTCCTGACTGATCTCAGTTTTTAGGTTGGATTCATTAGGAACGCCAGACTCGTGCGCCTCAAGCAACGAGTGTATGCAGTCAACACTGCGCAGCAGGAGATCAATGCTGGCGGGGGTTAATTGGCGCTCGCCATTACGCACCAAATCCAGATACGCTTCAACGGAATGAGTAAACTCGCTGATATCGAGCAAGCCAAACGTGCCGGCTCCGCCTTTAATCGAGTGGGCGGCGCGGAAAATTGTGTTGATCTCTTCACTGTCGATGTTTGTGGCATCAAGGTTGAGCAACACCTGTTCGAGAGTCTCAAGGTTTTCCCGACACTCTTCATAGAACATCTTACGCAGTTGACCCATATCTAGCGACATACTTTCCCCTCAAACGCTCTCTGTTCTAAACCGCTGACTACAGCACGCGCTTCAATGTTTTTAGCAAGGTATCGGGATTGAATGGTTTCACTAGCCACCCCGTCGCACCGGCCTGTTTGCCCTGCAGCTTTTTATCCGCACTGGTTTCCGTGGTAAGCATGAGGATCGGCACAAATTTGTACTGCGGTTTCTCTCGCAGCGCTTTAACCAGCTCAAAGCCACCCATGTTAGGCATGTTGACATCGGAGATCACAACGTCAAACTTCGCGCTCATCACTTTATTCAGCGCGTCTTTACCATCATTTGCAGTTTCTACCTCATAGCCAGCATCTTTCAGGGTGTGACTGACCATTTGTCTGATTGATACAGAATCATCAACAGCAAGAATTTTAGTCATGAGATCCATCTCCAACGTCTGAACTTAACTTCAATAAATGTTGTAAACCCAAAGCGTTTGCTCCTTGTTTTAATGTGGCGCTCGGCTTGTCGAGTCGTATCTCGACTGAGTCGCGCTCTGCACTAAGAAAAAGAGAAACAAGGACCTGTAGGCCCGCGGCGTCGACTCGATCCACATTGGAGGCGAGAATCACAAGCGAGCGATGATCATGAAGCCACTGCTTAGATTCAGCAGCGACATTGAGCGCACTTGAGATATCAAGCGCGTCAGGAAGTAGACAATCCTTTTTCATTGTTATTCTTATTTCCTAGCCACAAAACACTACGCACAAAGTTTTATATTGAGTTTAGGAAAGGTTCGTCATTTGGCAAATGTGACTTAACTTTTGATACAGCAAGTTGCGGTTAAAATTTTTGTCGTTGGGATAAAAACTATCGAAGATTTAGTGAGTTGCCGATAGAGGCGATTTTGAAAAAAATTCTTATTTTCTACTGTGTTTTATTGACTGGTTCTTTAGTACTAGTTCGCAACCGCGTTGAAGGTAGGGTGTTATAGAATGAGATTTTACAGTGTAAATCGACTCGATTGTGTGGCCGTTTACACTGTAAATTTATCGTCTATTTTACAGTGTAAATTGGACTAGCCAGAACATTGAGATAACCAAGTTTCTATATCAAGCCGAAGCTGAGCTTCGACCTGCTTTTTACCAGGAAAACCTAAAGCCAAGGCACACTCACTCCAGCTCTGTTTTTGCAATACCTTTCTTATCATCACATCGCTGAACGCCTGAAAACCGTGTGTGAATGCAAAGCGATCGATCAGTGGCGCACAACTGTCATAACTCGCCCCACCTTTTGCATAACCCAACAGAAGCGCAGCCGTCCCAGTAGGGACAATGGAAGCATTAGTTTTTGGCGCCAAACTACGGACGACCTCAGTTTCAAGTTGGCGCAAACTGTCCGAGAGAGAATAGTGAAATTGCGTGGCGTAATGTTGCGCCACCTGTGCTAGCCACTCGGTATCGCCTTTGATCATAATGACTGAATGCGTACCGCTGGCGCTGTCTCGTTGACTGCTCACTTTGATCGGTGCAAAACCAGCTTGGCGCCAAAACTTAACCAAATCAGCGGTGGCGCCAAAGCTGGTGGAGAGAAAGTCACACTCAATGCTCTCTTCAAGCTGTGCGAGTACCGCCAGCCCTACCCCTCGCCTTTGTAGATCGGGATGAACTGCTATTCGCATGACACGCACACTTTTTTGCTGCGCCGCTCGCTCAATACCAAATTGATTCGCTAAGGTGCTCGGCACCAATTGACCTTTGGGGCGTCGTTTACCGAGCACAATGTCTTGCACCAGCTCTGCGGGCATGTTGCCCTCATCTACGGTCAACACGCAGGCAATGCATGTCCCTGACTCAAACTGAGCATAAACGTTGACGCTGGGCTCATCGAGGATAAGCATCAAATCATTAGGTGACGTCTGATAATGGGCGTTGACCAACAGCGCAAAGCACTGGCGCAGCAACTCAGGTTTTGCCAACAGCTGCGCTTTGTCGATGCAGGTGAGCGCTATCTCCGGCAACTGAGCAGGCGCTGGTTCTAACTCGGTGTCTAAGGCAAACGTCGAAAAATGCCATGCTTCCAACGGATCGCCCGCGTTCCAGCGAATCGGCTGTTGGAGATGAAGTTGTGCCATCCCCGGTCTTGCCACTTTAAGCCAATCTAAAAATTTGAGCGTAAAGCCTCGTCCACACCCCTCATAGCCGTGAATGGTGGTCGAAAACACGACACGATGATAACGCTCTGTGATCTGTTTAAGCATGGAAATGGGAATCGCAGACGCTTCATCGACCCACAAAGCATCACAATCCGGGCGCAGGCGAAGTAACTCATCTGGCGCAATAAACGCCAGTTGGCTCTCTTGGTAGCCTATACATGATTTGCTGACCGTAGCGCCCTCAAGTTGTGAGGCGGTGTGCTCAAACACTGCGCGCGTCGCGGCCAAACTCGGCGCACAGACAAGAAGACGTTTTCGAGAAGCCTTCATCAGCCTTGCTGCCGCGATGCCTAAGGCGCTGCTTTTTCCTCGACCTCGGTCTGCCGTTAACACCAATGGGCGCTTTCTGTGGCCTTCCACCACGCGACAAATCGCTTCAATCGCTGAGTGTTGCTCGATAAACGGATCTTGAGTTTGTCCGCTCGTCAGCGTGATGTTGGGGAGTGGTTTATCGGATGATAACCAATACAAGGATTGCATTGAGCGCAGCAACCACGTTTTCGATGAAGAAGCATCGGTGCGCTCATCAAGCGTGAATATCACAACCCCGCCCCCTTTGACCGCACCGAGTGCCGCACTGACGCTGTTGGCATCGAAGTCGTCGTTCACCGCGACCACTAAGAGCTCTATCTCTTGGCCCAGTAGCTGAGTGCCTTGCTTAGCCGATAGATGACGAACGAGACGGTCATCTTGATTAAAGACAGTGTGACCGAGACAAACCGCCGATTGAGCGCCGCTCGCTGAAAGCGCAGCGCGCAATACCGTGTGTTGCCATTGACCATCGCCTTCAATCACCACACCATAACGATGACGCATCAATTGGGCTTGTTGAAAAAGATCGCGAAAAAAGGACTCTATCGGATTCATAACACGTGGGTAACGGTGGACGATGGAGTGAGTATATCACTCTCGCTGCGCGCTGCGACATTCGCTCATCATTTCTGCCCGCCGCCACGCGCCAGCAATAAAAAAACCGCTCGAACAAGGAGCGGTTTTAGATGACGTTGACGCAGAAGTTACTGGAGCTTGGCTTGCAAGAAATCCAGAATATCTTGCATCAAAGCATCATCGACTTTCTTTAGGTTCAGCGACAAACTGGAACCTTTACGGCTGTAGCTCGCGCGACCTTTGACCAGCTCGGTTTTCGCACTGCCACTGGATTTGCTTGGCGTCATCTCTTCAATCCAAGACTCGATCGTTTCAGAGACTTCTTTGGTAATGCGTGCAACCCCTTGGGCTTCACTGCGCTGCCACACAAATCCCCCTTCACACTGACACTTTTCAAGCAGCTTTGCACGGTTCTCATCGCTGAGTGCATTGAACTGCTTGTGCAACTTCACAATGGTAGGTCGACCTAAATCCGCCACATTCGGATACGCTTGCAGCAGCTCAAGTGGCAAATCAGCGGCTTTCAACGCTCCACTGACCAAGGCTTCACTGCACTGAAACATCTTCGCCAGCGCTTTCTGATCCTCAGCTTCACCGCTAGCGAGCTTTGCTTGCATCTCTTTGCCCTTCTCATACAGAGACAAAGGCTTGTGGGCGTTCGCCACATCGGATAAGAATTTTGCATGTTGGGTGTTGATGTCATCGGCAACATAGATCAAGAACTCTTTGTTGGACAAAATACACGACATGCGGCGACGGCTACCATCGAGTACTTCAATCTTGCCATCTTCACGCTTGCGACCGACGGCCGGATACTGCTGGCCGCGCTCACGTAAAGTGACCAACACATCCGATAACGCATGCTCATTGAGGAAAGATTGCTCGCGGGCATTATCCGCAAAGACAACCGTCTGCGCTTCCACTTGATCGGCCGGAATACGCACCAACTCAAACTGCACTAACTCCTCACCCGCAACCGCTAACTCGATAAACTGCGCTTTATCTTTCGCTGCTTGCTGGGCTTCTTGTGGTGTCGTAACTTGGCGTTTATTCGCCTTGCCGAACAATCTTGCATTTAAGTCTGAAGTTTTAATTGCCATACTCTAGTTTACCCCTGATTCAGTGATGACCAGTGACTGTGCAACACTCGCTCTAGCTCCAGTGCACTCTTTTGTACCGCATCTTGCGCGGTCGCTAGGGTTTTCTTACCGCCTTCGAAGTCGCCGGTCGTGAGGTCAAACACCGTGCTGTAGGTGTCCGCACAGGTTTCAAACGCGCGGCTTCGCGGAATGGTGGCCATCATCACCTGATCGCCAAGCAAGTAGTTCATCTCAGTCAACACAGAGACTTGCTTCTTGTTGTCATCTTCAAACATGGTGGGCATCAGACGCACGAACTCAAGCCCTTTCCAATCTTCAGGGAACATCTCATACACCGTAGGTAGGTGCTGGAAGAAATTGACCGTCGACGCCCAATCCAAGCGCTTCGCCGCACAAGGGATCAGCAGCGCATTTGACGCGTACATGGCATTCCATACTAGAGGATCCACGTGCGGACCGGTATCAATCATGATGACATCAAAATCGTCAGCAATCTTATCGATCAGCTTTTCTTTAAGTAGTTTTACGATATCCAACGACTGATTCTGCGACAAGCTTTGCCACGCTTCTGCGTTAAACATCGCATCTTCTGGGAAGGCAGACACGGTTTTTAAATTCGGGTACTGCGTTGGTAGCATGACGTTTTTGCGCAAAAATGCCTTATCGACCTCAGTACCTTCAGGTACGTTATCGAGCATGATATCCACTGCAGAATAGATACTCTGGTGTTCACTGATGCTAATTTGTGGATTTAAAAATAGACGCAACGAACCTTGTGGATCTAAGTCAATCAAACAAATTCGGTAACGTTTATCCAGATTGAGCGCTAAGCACGCCGCTAAGTGTACAGCGGTCATCGACTTACCGGTTCCGCCCTTTTGGTTCTGAACGTTAATGATCCACGGCTTATTCTCTGTGTTCTTTTTACGTTCATGAAACTTGGGGATGCCCGCCGCATCCATCAACATGTGCGCTTCTTGCAATGAAATGGAGTAGTGATTGGCGTTGTTTTTCGTAAATTGGTGACCGTCCGCTTCGAGCTTACTGATCGCATCATCTAGTTTGCGACGCGTTAGCCCTGAGCGGGTTTCCATCAGCGCTTTCGACATCGGAGGAAAATGTTCGTCACGACGTTCTTCTAATACGATCTCTATGCGGTCCGCTTGAACTTGAGCCGTCTGCTCCGCCAATTGGTAGAGACTCTCTATGGTTTGTTCTCTTTTCATTGCCAAAATCCGTTGTAAGTGACTAAAATAAATTGTACAGCATTTAATAAAACAAACAATAAAAAGGTGAACATTCACTTATGGATTAAAATCACATTAAATAAAAGAAATCGGAACAATTTGATGACTTCTTGCAATCTGATGTTATTTTCGTCAATAAGGTGAGCAAAATCGCCTAAAAATCTTAGCCACTTTGCTTCGCGTTCTAACCTCTCGTAAAAGTGTTACCTTGTCACATATTTACATTGTAAACTACAAAAGCAAACCGAAAGATGAAGTAGGGCAGAAGTGTGGTGTTTTAATCCAACGAGTGCGTTCAAACCATTAATGCACCACAGCGTTCGCATTATTCACTTCTGACATACTCACCACAGAAAATCTCATCGCCTGTATCGGAACGATTAGGTTTTCCTCCTATTTTACGGAGCGTGTCATTTCAATCTTTACCGATCTAACCAAAACCTCACTCGCGTTGCGGTACGAAGCCGTTTACGTGAGCAGAATGAGTGATAATAGCTCTCGCAACGCGATCATAATTCAACCGGATCCAGCGGTTGAGTATTCGAAACGATGATCAAGGGACATCACTTGATCATGCTTTCGCTCCAAATCTGTGAAACTGGAACGATGATCAAGGCAACAAACCCTAAATCTCATCAATTGAACCTCGCGATCTTTCATCGCAAATGATCGGATCAATGATCAAGTGAATTGATGCTTCGGAAGCATGTAAAATAGAGCTTTATTTACGGACAAATGCAGATGGAATAAGAACTCATGCCAAAATAGCGGTGTTTAGCCAATAAATCAGATTGACAGGCACAGAATATGGGAAGAAACACGAATCACTTGATCATGCTTTCGACCTATATCGTCATAGAAGCCGTTGAGAGCAAAGTTGGTCGAGATTGCCGTTCAAATGCGATGATGGACAATAAACGGTGGAAATCTGAGCGAAATAAGCGACACGGCTCAGAGACATCAGCAGAAATGGCGTTTCCTTGATCATGTTTTCGGCATCACAGAGCGCTCAGCACAACCAATAAACCGCCGCTTATTGACACTTAACGATGCGCTCTGTGGATAACGTGTGAGAGAGTGATGATCATGCTTCTGCCAGCCCAATGATCATTGATTCAGCAACCACATGATCATGGTTCTTGGATATTTTGATCATGCTTTCAATAACTTAATGATCATGCTTTCGTCTTTCACATGATCATGCTTTCCAAGTCAAAAAAAATAACGCGCCAATAAACAATGACTTAGAAGGAAACTGACGGCCAGATCATAAGATCATATAACCAATATAGATCAAATAAATCAAAAAGATCAGTTATTTAAAAACCTCTAATTTTTTCTTTATTTATGATCTTTTTTTCTTTATTCTTCAGGAACTATAGCGATATTACGGCTAGTGTGATACGGATCTAATCATGAGTTCTGACGAAAAAATACTGATCAAAGCCCCAAGAAGCCACAAGGATGGCCATTTATTTGAGGTGTCTGAAACGGCTGTCCACTGGATAGAACAATACCAACACTTCAAAGGGGTGACGAAAAGTATTGTCGAACTGCTCAATCTCATCTCACTGCGAGGATTCAGCAGCAAAGATGGTTTGGTTTCAACCACTGAGTTGATCGATGCAACAGATGGGCAAGTCACACGAGCAGCCATTCAGCAGCGATTACGCGCCGCAGTCAACATCGGCCTGTTTTTACAGGTACCAGTGCGTTTTGAAGAAGGGTTAGCGGGCAAAACCATGCTCCATCGCTTTGTTAACCCAAACCAGTTGATTTCCGTGTTGGGCGCCACCAGCTTGGTCACGGAATCGGTGAAGCAAAGTGAGAAACAAAAACGCTCTAAGGCACTGGCTCAAACTCAGGTGAACAAGCGCTTGCTCAATGAGCATGGCTTGAATATTCCCCCAGCAATGAAAGATGAAGCGGATCAGTTTGTGGTATCGCCTACCAACTGGGCGGGCATTATCGATCAAGCCTTAGCGCCGCCCAGAACGCGCAAACAGTACCAAAAAAGCATGGTGTCGATCTCAGGCACGCGCGCGGTGATCGAAACACGATCATCTAAAAACATCATGACGGTGGATGATCTGATGACGCTCTTCGCGCTGTTCACCTTAACCGTGCAATACCATGAGCACCACCAGCAACAATATCAACTCGATGCAACGCACGTGCCTAACAAAACGCCACTCTACATCACCGACATTTTGTCGCTGCGTGGCAAAAAAGACAGCGGCCCTGCACGAGACTCCATTCGTGACAGCATCGATAGAATCGAGTTTACCGACTTTCAGTTACACGAACTCACCGGCCGTTGGCTGAGCGAGAACATGCCAGAAGGCTTTAAGAGCGATCGTTTTCGTTTCTTGGCCCGAACCATTACCGCATCGGAAGAGGCACCTACAGAGGGCGCTGACGGCGAAATTCGCATTAAACCGAACCTCTACATCTTGGTCTGGGAGCCGTCGTTCTACGAAGAACTGCTCACGCGTGACTATTTCTTCTTGTTCCCACCTGAAATTTTGAAGCAGCATACCTTGGTCTTCCAGCTGTATAGCTATTTCCGTAGCCGTATGGTTCGTCGACACACAGATCAAATGCTCTTAAGCGAGCTAAATCAAAAGCTTGCGCGCAACATTGAGTGGCGCCGTTTTTCAATGGATTTGATCCGAGAGCTGAAAAAACTCTCGGAAGGGAAGGGCAGTGACGATCTGTTTGTGGTCAATTTGTGGGGTTATCACTTAACGATCCGCACGATCGCGGAAGGCGACAAGATCAAAGATTACGAATTCGACATCAAATGCGATGCTGAAGAAGTGCTGCGTTATTCGCGTGCACGTACCACCAACGCGGGTAAGCGCAACATGGCGCCGACGCTGCCCAACCCGCTACGTAATGAGATGGTCACACGCCAACAGCTTGATGAGATGTCGCAGATCATTGATGGCGAATTCGAGCCTATCCAACGTAAAGAGCGCACGGCCAAAGGCAAATTGGGCCGTCGGGTAAAACAGCGTAAGCACTTAGTTGAGATCAACGCCGATGAGATCACCATTACTCTCTCCAAATATACCTCTCCAGAGGCTCTAGAACGCTCTATAACGGCGTTAGCGGCGATGACAGGGCACTCCCATAACTCCATCCAAGAAGAGTGTCTGGAGCTCATTGACAAGCTTGATTACCTGCGGGTCGGTGAAGAGGTCATCCCATACGAGACTTTGAGTAAAATGGTCGAGTTGTACAACAGCCAAAGTGAAAACAAGCACTTGTCGATCGAACGCTTGATTGCGGGCCTCGCCGTGCGCCGAAAAGTGTGCAAACAAGTCCATGAAGGGCATCTGGATGAGACCGTATTCCGCGCATTAGATGAAGTGGCGGTGTAGTTTGCGGCCTTGTCTGACAATTGGACACTATCACTACATTACCCTGACACTTTACTGACATAAAGCGCGCCGAGCTTGGCTATTATTTATCCCGAATAGACAACCTTTTGTCCTTTCTGATGAATGAGAGATAGGATTATCTCTGATAGATTGGCTCATATTGTTACATTCATTCTGAATATTTGGCGAGTTCGATGAACTCGCTATTTTTTTGCCTGTTGATCCCCTATTTCTCCTTTTACGCTGCTTCTCTTAAGCGCCCATGCGACCTTCATTACCTTGATCATGCTTTCGGATCACAGTGCAAGATCACCGACATCCCTTGATCATTCTTCCAAAGATTGAAATCTCGGTACTGACACCGCTTCGCTTGAATATTTTTGTTTGGATAAACCTTGGTCTCAGGATGGAGTCAGCCCGTTGTTACGCTTCGGGAGTGCGGAGAGTTGGATGTGGCAGAGGGAGAGAGTAGGGCACACCTTAGAAAAAATGAGAGCTGGATCGCCTGACTTTTCTTAAGGGTAATCATTTAAATGTATCGCTAGTTTTTCTGCCCTGCAAAGGCTATTTATAAAATAATCGGTAAGAGTGTTCGAACTATTAGCGCAATCACATTCTGACGCTAAAATTCTTAACAAGGGATAGGCGTATTTGCTACAGATTAGGCGTCCCTAGCATGGTTTGTTCGGAGGTTACTATGTCCATTAATTCTATTGACCATGATGAAATGACTCATATTGCCGGTAAGTGGGACTTCACGGAAGAAGTAGAAACAAAAGAGCCAACCAAGGCAGTCAAATCTGCCGAGGCACGTAGACGTATTGAAGCATTGAGAGAGATACGTGAAAGCGGCTTATCGATTGAAGAAGCGAAAGAACTTGGCTTACTTCATTAAGCAATCCCCTAATTAGTTAAGGGCGGCCATAGTGCCGCCCTTAGTTTTTCCAAAAGAGCGATGTTTTTTTGATCTTGGCGGGTGAGCGAGGTGATTGAGACTCTACTTTGCTCGCTGGTGTGTGGTATATTCCCACTCCATATTTTTACAGAAACTGAGCGTGATTGATGTCGATTAACCTGTCGAACCTTCCTGCCGAAGAAAAAAACAAGGTTGAGCTTGATAAACAAGCGTCATTTTTGGTTTGGAAGCTCCGTGAGGCTAAAACTGGCCCAGATGAAGTGAATCAGCAAGCGGCCAAAATCAAAGATGAGAACGAGAAAGCGTTCTTCTTAGACTCTGTAGCCAAATATAAGCGAGTAATGGGCGTGTTGTGACCCCATTTCTCAGCAAGGCGAGAAATTGAAAAGCCCTCGCATTTTGCTAAAATCCTTCGCGTTAAATTGAAATTAGAGAGAACATCCCGATGGGAAGAAGTTTTGAAGTGCGCAAAGCCTCAATGGCGAAAACTGCAGGCGCAAAAATTAAAGTTTATTCCAAATACGGTAAAGAAATTTACGTGTGTGCAAAAAACGGCGGTTCAGACCCAGACATGAACCTGTCGCTTAAGCATTTGATTGCAAAAGCGAAAAAGGACCAAGTTCCTGCGCACGTGATCGATAAAGCGCTAGATAAAGCCAGCGGCGGTGGCGGTGAAGATTACCAACCTGCACGCTACGAAGGTTTCGGTCCGGGTGGCACGAGCGTTATCGTTGACTGTTTGACTGATAACGGCAATCGTACTTTCCAAGATGTTCGCCAGTGCTTTGTGAAAACAGGCGCGAAAATCGGTGTGGAAGGCTCAGTATCACACATGTTCGACCATCAAGCGGTGTTCCAGTTTAAAGGTGATGACGACGAGGTCATCCTAGAGACCTTGATGATGGAAGATGTGGACGTCACTGACGTAGAACTGGAAGATGGCGTGATCACAGTGTTCGCACCTCATACCGAGTTCTTTAAAACCAAAACGGCATTGAGCGCAGCGTTCCCAGACTTAGTTTTGGATGTTGAGGAAATCACCTTCGTACCGCAGACGCACACGCCAGTCAGTGGTGAGGATGCGGAGAAATTCCAAAAGTTCCTTGATATGCTTGATGATTGTGACGATGTTCAGCAGGTTTATCACAACGCTGAATTGTCGTAATCGACGAGTAAGACGAATAGAGTAACAAAAACCGAGCTTGGCTCGGTTTTTTTATGGCTGTGAGGTGGTCTTTGGGCTTGCCAACCAGGCTGATAAGCGGCGAATTTGTGGCAGTACCGTGAGGTTCAAGACCAAAGCGCATGGCCACGCCAAGGTAAAGCCTCTCATCCAAGCGGCTGGCCAGGTGGCGTTAAAGCCCAAATTGTAGCCAGACAGCAGCCCAGACATGATAAACGCCATTGTGAAGGATGACAGTAGGGCTGAAATCCAAAATTGTTTACGACTCATTGTAGCTCCTCAATAAAAGGTTGTTTTGTCTATTCTGCATGCGAGTGAGTCATATGTCTAACCGGTTTACAGTGTAAACCTCGACGATTATGCGACACGCTTTCTATCGTGCGCTAGTGCCGAAACCGCTTGAGGCAGCAGTGACATAATGATCATGCCCAGCATTAAGCTGTACTGAAAAGGAGTGAAGGATTCACCAAGCAGTATCATCCCTGACACGATGCCCGCGACCGGATTCGCAATGCCGCCAAAAGTAAAATCGACCACAGTCATTCTTTGTAGCAGCCAGACATACATGGCGTAGCTAAACGCCGTATTCAGACCGACTACCCAGACTAACCCGAGTGCATTGCTCATTGAAAAGTGCTCAATGACGGAGACGTACTGCTCCGGGGACGAGACACTGTGGAGCAGCGCCGCTAAGGTGAGTACACCACCCCCAATGAGTAATTGCCACGTCAGGACTTTCCACCAGTGGATGCGACTGCCCAAAGATTTGGTCAACGCGCTGCCTGTCACTATGCATAAAATCGCGCCCAGCATGGCGAGCAAGCCAACCGGATCAAGGACAATCGCACTGGGATCGAACAACCACCACGCAAGCATGATCAAGGATGCGCCGCAAATCGATTGCAGCAAGGTCGGTCTGATTTTATGAACGATCCCCGCGTAGCCCAGCGCAAACACAGGAACAGAGACCATGCCAACACCGGCAATTGCAGACGGCAATCGCAGTGCCATGACAAAAATCAAGCTGAAAAACAGCCCGATGTTGACCGTTCCTAGTAGAGCCAGTACTCGCCATTCGCCTCTTTTGGGCCAGCTAGGTTTCATTGCAAGCAATAACAGCCCTGCAGGTAGCGCGCGCAATGCGCCAAGCAGCAAAGGCGGCCAGTCTGTAAGGGCGAACTGTGTCACGGCGTAGGTGGTACCCCAAAAAAACGCAGGGATCATGGCAAGCAATATATTCATTAAATTTATCTTTACGTTAAGATATTGGCCCGAACCATACGCCTATTCACCGTGCTTGTAAAGTATCTTTATGTTAAGGTAAATCCACATATCAGAATAATAGAGAGGCACCCCGGTGGATGTCATTGACACCTTGACCCAGCAGTGGTCGACAGAAAAACCGCATCTCGACACAGGGCCGATGGCCATGATGGGGCGGCTATTGCGCATTGCGAAGCAGATCGAAGCTGCGCTGGCTCAATTGCACAAGCAGTATGACTTGAAATTGGGAGAATTTGACGTCTTGGCCACCCTGCGCCGCAGTGGCGCGCCGTATCGTTTGACCCCTTCTGAGCTTATCAACGCGATGCTGCTGACCTCTGGGGCGATGACCAACCGTCTTGATAAACTCACAAGTAAAGGCTTGATCGTACGTATTCACAGTGAGCAAGATAGACGCAGCGTTGCGGTTGAATTGACGGAGCGTGGGCGCACTGTGATTGATGCCTTGCTCGACGAGCACGTGGCCCTTCAGCATCGCCTTGTCGAAGGACTGAACGTTTCGCAGCGTGAAGCGCTGACCGCTCTGCTCAAAGAGTGGCAGCTGCAACTGGAATCTTAGATGACGGACAACCAAAGAGTATGCCCATGCAATTAACCCCTGCCATCGCGCTTCATATTGTTGAGCGCGCCTCGTCCATCTTGCCTTATCCCGTCAATGTGATGGATGAGTGTGGCATCGTCATTGGTTCGAGTGACGAGAGTCGTCTTCATCGCTCTCATAAAGGCGCGTTATTGGTACTGCATGAGCAACGTGCGGTCGAAGTGGATAGTTCGATGGCTAAGGCGTTAGTGGGGGTTAAGCAAGGGATCAATTTACCGATTCGTTATCGTGGACAAATGATTGGCGTAGTCGGCTTATCCGGAGAACCCCAAGAGGTACGCTATTACGCTGAGTTAGTCAAAATGACGGCGGAAATGGTCATTGAGCAAGCCGCTTTGGTGGCGGAACTGCAATGGGATAATCGCCATAGAGAGAAACTCCTGCAGCAATTACTAGGAGCGCCAAATGTTCAAGAAGGGCAATTGGCGACGATTGCCGAGCGGCTTACCATTGATTTGCGTCAGCCACGTCTTGCATTGATCCTCAAAGTGAGCTCAACGGTGCCAACGCCTTTGTCGCTAGAGGCGATTCAAGCGCTCATTGCGGATTTAGAGCATACTCAGCGTGACGCCTTAATTGGCCTGATGCCTGATGCACCGGATGAGATTGTCTTGTTGGTGCCTGCGCAAGTTAAGGCTCAGCTCTGGGATAAATCTCGTGAGGAACATGCATGTTTGAGGCGATGGCAGACCATTGAGCAGTGCATCCAGCGCCATTGTGATAGCGGCTACTCCGCTCGGTTGACCGTTGGGCACTACTATCCAGGGCTAGATGGTCTCAAGCGCTCGTATCTCAGTGCTCAATCACTGCTGTTTATCGCCACTTCTGAGTCTCTGTCCATCCAGTTTTATCATCAACACACCTTGGCGGCATTGGTGGCGAGTTTACGACAATCGTCCTGGCATCAGCATCAGCTTGTAGAGCCGATTGAGCGTCTAATAGCCAAAGATCGTAAGGGCGTGCTGCTACATACGCTACGCACCTATTTTGAGCACAATGAGGATGCGATGAGCACGTGCCAAATGTTGGATATTCATAAAAATACGCTGCGCTACCGTCTAGAGAAAGTGGAAGCACTCACTGACAAACGACTTTCTTGCCTCGAAGATAAAGTGGCGCTTTACCTCGCGCTGCAAGCAAAAATTGTTTATTGACACAATAAACTAGCATTATTTTTCATCAATATTGTCAATACATCCAATTTAATGACGTTCAAGCCATTCTATACTGGTGATACTCATTTGTGCTTGGCGAAATAGGAAAACCGATGAAAGTAGTGATTGCACCAGATTCATTTAAAGAAAGCTTAACCGCGATGGAGGTCGCTGATGCGATTGAGCGAGGCTGCCGCACCGTTTGGCCGGATGCGAATTACATCAAGTTGCCGATGGCCGATGGCGGGGAGGGCACAGTGCAGTCGCTGGTTGATGCCACGGGAGGCAGTATTGTACCTGCAGTGGTAACCGGCCCGATGGGCGAGCCTGTTGAGGCGTTTTATGGATTGCTGGGTGATGGCCGCACTGCGGTGATAGAGATGGCCGCGGCATCGGGCATTCATCTCGTTGCCGCAGAGGATCGCAATCCGCTTACCACCACCAGCTATGGAACGGGAGAGTTGATTCTCGCTGCCATCGCACAGGGCGTCACGTCCATCATCATTGGTATTGGTGGGAGTGCGACCAACGATGGCGGAGTCGGCATGTTGCAGGCGCTTGGCGCGCGTTGTCTGGATAGACAAGGCAATGAGATCGCATTCGGTGGCGGTGCGTTGCGTGAGCTAGATTGCCTTGATCTCAGTGGACTCCATCCTACCTTGACTCAGGTGGAGCTTAACGTCGCGTGCGATGTGGACAACCCACTGTGTGGTGAGCTTGGCGCTTCTGCTGTGTTCGGTCCGCAAAAAGGGGCGACACCGGCGATGGTGAAGCAGCTAGATGACAACTTGGCGCATTATGCTGACATCATTGAGCGTACCACTGGGGCTATGGTCAAACATCAGGCCGGAGCGGGCGCCGCTGGTGGTCTAGGGGCGGCGTTACTGGGCGTGCTTCATGCGAAGCTGACACCCGGCATTGATATTGTGATGCAAGCGCTGGCGCTTGATTCTCACCTCCAAGGTGCGGATTTGGTGATCACAGGTGAAGGACGCATCGATAGCCAAACCATTCATGGTAAAACCCCCATCGGTGTAGCTAAAGCCGCCAAACGCTACGATACTCCTGTGATCGGTATTGCCGGTAGCCTTGCTAAAGATTGTGCGATTGTCCATCAACATGGGCTTGATGCCGTTTTTAGCGTCGTACTCGGCGCGACCGATCTTCCTACTGCACTAAAAGAAGCCGCCTTCAATGTGGAGCTGACGGCGAGAAACGTTGCGGCGGCGCTGGCTCTTTGTGTTAAGTGAGCATTTTCAAAAGATTAGTAAGGGAGCAGCACGCTCCCTTCCTTGCCATTTAACGCGGCTCTCGCACTATTTTGATGGCCCCGTCGAGGTGAATATCACGCTGCGGGTAGGCGATGGTGATGCCGTGCTCGTTAAACGCGGCGTCAATCTCGAAGCGAATCTCACTTGAGACGGATCGGATGCCTCCTTCAACTTGCGAGTGAATCCAGAAGAAAGATTCAAAGATCAGCGCGTTGTCGCCAAAGTCTTGGAAAAAGACTTTGGGTTCAGGTTTAGGCAGCACCTTTGGGTTGTTGGTGGTGATTTCATGCATCAGTTTTTCGACTAAGCGAACATCACTGCCGTATGCCACACCGACGACAACCGACGCGCGCACCAGTTCATCGCGTAGCGTCCAGTTGATCACTGTATTTTCAAGCAACTTGCTGTTTGGGATCAACATATGCACGCCATCGACACGGCGAATACGGGTCGAGCGGGTGTTGATTTGCTCCACCTTGCCCTTTGCGCCTTCCACCTCAAGAAAGTCGCCGATTCGAATCGGCTTTTCGCCAATCAAAATCCAACCACTGATGAAGTTGTTGATGATGTTTTGTGCGCCGAAACCAAAACCGATCGCAATAGCGCCGGAGAGAAACGCAAACGCCGTGATCGGAATGTTGAGCATCGACAAGGTGGTGAGGAAGATCATGCCAAGGGCAATCACAAACAAAATCCGCTCAATCAAATGGATGATGTTGGGATCTTTGCCATTGGACGCCAGCCTTGATGAGACCGCTTTGATCATCAATTTCACGATCCACAAGCTCACCACCACCCAAGTAGGGACCATCAAAATGGCCCACAAGGTGATCGGTTGTTCGTTAAAGGTAAAGAGCGTCATTTCTAACCATGAAATGGCTTGCTCAAACATAGTGTTCTACTCCTGTATGCTAGACCCGCAAAATACCTGCGCAGGGTCGATTAAAAAGCGTTTGCCCATCGCTTGGCGGCCCAGCAACATCAGATAAGTCATGTCTGAGCGGTCGGTGAGCGTGATCTGAATCGGCCACTCTAACTCGCCCAATTTGGCCATCGTTTCAATCACGTAGCGCTGCTCTGACATACCGTTGGATGACTTGATTTTGCGCAGGTCATACAACTCAGATTTGCATCGCACCACTTTGTCGACGTCGTGCACTTCTGGGTGAATATCAAACTGAATACCGGGTTTACCGTTCACTTTGATAAGCTTAATGTGATCAACGTGTAGGGACGAGGTTTGCGCGCCTGAATCCACTCGCACGGTGAGATTATCAATGCCCAGTTCAGGCAAGGAAATGTTCTCTAAGCGACCAATAATGACTTTTTCTGTGTTGCTGCTTTTCATTACAGACCTTCTTTTATCTCTCTAGAGGCGACGTCTTCAGACAGCTTATCTATCTGTTCGGCGACCGCTTTTTCATCTTCATCAAAATAGGCGATGTGATACATGGCTTCGCCTTCTTGAACCAAAGGAATGTTTTGCTTACCGATGATGACCCCTGTACGAGGCGCGACAATCACCGCCAACTTTTCACCGTACGCACTGCTAATGGTAGCCAGTTCATCGCCCTTCATGACGTAGTCACCCAACTGGTACTTGTGTCTGACGATGCCACTGGCACTGCCGCGAACCCATTGGCTACCACGAGCGACCACAGGCTCCGGGACCCCTTTACGTTGGTTGCGACCTTTGCTGACCATGTTGAGATGGCGCAGGACGCGAATCACGCCACGGGTGCCCATACGAATCGAGGTCTCATCAAAGCGCAGTGCTTCACCTCCTTCATACACCAAGACTTTGGTATTCGAGTTGGCGGCGCAATCACGCAGTGAGCCGTCAATTTCTTCCGAGTGCAGTACCACAGGCGCACCAAAGGCGTTGGCCAGTTCTGCGGTCACCTCATCTTCGACGTTAGCCCGGATCTGTGGCAAGTTGGTGCGATGAATCGCGCCGGTATGCAAATCGATACCGTATTGGCATTTGTCGATGATTTCGGTTTTAAAAATATTGGCGACTCGAGCCGCGAGCGATCCTTTAGGCGAGCCCGGAAAGCTGCGGTTGAGATCGCGTCTATCAGGTAAATAACGGCTTTGATGAATCACACCATGCACGTTAACCATAGGCACAAAAATCACCGTACCACGCAGGACGCGAAAGCGTTTCATGTTGATGATGCGATGGACAATTTCAATGCCATTGAGCTCATCACCATGCACCGCGGCACTGACGAAAATCGTCGGCCCTGCCTGTTTTCCACGCACGATATACACCGGCAGCGAAACTTCGGCGTCTGTATACAGCTTTGCTACTGGCAGCGCAATCTTTTTACGCTCGCCCGGCTTAATCGTGTGAGCGCCAATTTTCAGTTCTGTCATGCTTATTAACCCTTGCCACGCGTCTTGTTGGCGTTAAATTTGGCGTTTTTCTCAATAAATTCGTACAGCTTGCCCGCCACATCGAGGTTGGTTGCTTTTTCAATGCCTTCTAGACCCGGAGAGGAGTTGACTTCCATCACCATCGGGCCGCTGTTGGAGCGCAGCAAATCAACGCCACAGAAATTCAAACCCATTACTTTGGCCGCATTGACCGCCGTTTCGCGCTCTTCTTTGGTTAAACGAATGATCTCCGCAGAGCCGCCACGGTGCAGGTTGGAGCGAAACTCGCCTTCCGCCGCTTGGCGCTTCATCGCGGCGACCACGCGTCCACCAATCACCAAACAGCGAATGTCAGCGCCGCCAGACTCTTTGATATACTCTTGAATCAAAATGTTCGCTTGAAGTCCCATAAAGGCTTCGATGATGCTCTCCGCCGCTTTAGAGGTTTCCGCAAGTACCACGCCAATGCCTTGGGTACCTTCAAGCAATTTAATGACCAGCGGTGCGCCGCCGACGTTTTTGATCAAGTCTTTGATGTTGTCCGGTTTGCTTGCAAAGCCCGTTCTTGGTAGGCCAATGCCTTTGCGAGACAGCAATTGTAGCGAGCGCAATTTGTCACGAGAGCGGCTAATCGCCACCGACTCATTGACGTTAAAGGTGCCCATCATTTCAAACTGTCTTGCCACAGCAGTGCCGTAGAAGGTGATGGAAGAGCCAATACGCGGAATCACCGCATCGTACAGCGGCAGCTCTTCACCGTGATAACGCACGGTAGGGCGGCTGCTTGTTATATCCATGTAACAGTGTAGAGTGTCGATCACATCGACTTCGTGGCCACGTTCGATACCCGCCTCGACGAGACGCTGAGTGGAATAGAGTTTTTTATTGCGAGACAGAATAGCGATTTTCATGAGGCACTCCTTTGTGTTTGTGTGGCTTAACTGTAGTCTTTGAAAATCGATAAGCAAAACTCTATATTTCTTACAGTTTGTTTGAAAAAATTTATCAAATCCGATGAAGATTGAATTACTAAAGACCTTTATTGAAGTGAGCCAAACGCTCCATATTCGGATGTCTGCTCAGAACTTACACCTGACGCAGGCGGCGGTCAGCTCCCGAATCAAACAGCTTGAAGATGAGTTGGGGGTGATGTTGTTTGATCGCGCTAACAAGCGCCTAAAACTGACCGCAGAAGGCGATAAAATGGTCAAGCACGCCAACGACATGATGGCGATGTGGCACAAAATTAAGCAAGAAGTCGGCGTGACAGACAGCGATGGCTCGCAGCTATTTTTAGGTGCCATGATGTCCATTTGGGATATAGTGCTGCATGACTGGTTACAAAAAATTCACCGTAATATTGATGATGCCCATCTTTACACCCACACATACTCATCGGTGGAATTGCGTAAACGGGTCCTCAACCGAATCTTAGATATCGCGTTTCTGTTTGAGCCGCCACATACCGATGAAGTCGTGGCGAAAAAGCTCTGCACTGTCCCTTTGGTGTTGGTCAGTACGACGCTAGTAAGGGAAGCGTCGGAGCTAGAGAGCTTTGTGATGGTGGATTACGGTGATGCGATTAACTCTATGTTTTCCCATCACTTTGGCGAAGAGCTCGCGCCAAGGCATCATATGACGCAGCCCAATGTTGCCCTCTCATTTATTCTCGAGGCGGGCGGGGCGGCGTACTTGCCGCGGCAGATGTGTTTTGCCCAGTTGCGCCGTCAGCAACTGCATTTGGTGCCCAATACGCCGACGTTTCATCGTGATATCTATGCGATTTACTTGGCCAGCAGCCACAAACGTGAGCTGATTGAGGATTCACTGATGCTGTTTCCCTATAGTATTAGATAACCTTCAGCATTAGATAATGTTTGTTTTATCCCGTTAATTGTTCGATTTTTTTTATCAACTCACTTTTTAACCGTAAAAAATCACGGTTGGGCGTGAAAATTAAGGAGCGTCAGAGTGCTAAAAGCGTTTTATCTACATGACAATCAGTTGTCCGAAGGCGGCGAGGAGTTAATCACTCAGTGGCAAACTCAAGGTGGCCACATTTGGTTAGATTTTTATGAAGAGCCCGCTCAGCAGGAAGCCGAGCTTCTCGCTAAGCTAGGCTGCCACCCATTAGCCATTCAAGATGCGCAGCGCGATCGCCGTCCGCCGAAGGTGGAAGAGTTTGATCAGCATACTTTCGTGCTTTATCGCGGTTTTAGTCATGTTGAAGAGCATCTCGATTTAAAAACCATGGCGCTTGCCTGTTTTGTCGGGGAAAACATCCTGATCACCCGCCGTGTGGAGCACTCGTTCGGTATTGAAGCGTTAGCGGCGCACAAATCGCTGGCGAAGTATTTGCGTTCACCAAGCTTGCTGTTGAGTAAAATCATGAACGCCTCGGCGCAGCGTTTTACCGATGCGGTGTTAGAAGCGGAAGATGAAATCAGTGAGTTGGAAGATGGCATGCTGACGCAATCCAGTGATGAGCTGATGCAGCGACTGATTTTGCTTAAATCCCATCTGCGTAAAATTCACCGCGTGCAGTCCTACCACGTGAAGTTGATTGATCAGGTGATGGAAGAAGAGCTGGCCTTCATTGATATGAACGATTCAGAGGTGAAACACAGCTTCCGTGATGTGTTTGATAAATTCGATCGTCTCGAAAGTTTAACTTCTATGTACTACGACTTGTGCGGCGACTTGATTGAAGGTTACATCTCGCTGAGCTCGCATCAACTGAACAAGACCATGCAGCTATTGACGGTGGTATCAGCGATTTTCGTGCCGCTGACCTTTATTGCCGGTATCTACGGAATGAACTTCGAATACATTCCTGAGCTGCGGTTTGAGCACGGCTATTTTGTGTTGTGGGGTGTGATGATTGGTGTCGCGTCGGCGCTATTGTACGTCTTTAGGCGCAAACGCTGGTTGTAGCGAGCGGTTATTCATAAACGCCATCGCCCACCAAATCGGTGGGCGATGGTTTTTTTATGGCTTGGCGTGTGATGCTTCGCCGAGTACCGTTATTCGGCTTTCGCCTCTCGGCCGTTATTGTCTTTGAGAGTGCTTTCTTTGTGATTGTTCTCTTTGCTGTGGATCAGTGACACCATGATTTCGCCCGCCACGGGCTTGAGTTCATCAGGCTGGCTGACAATCTGGATGCGGTTTTTCACATTGACCACAAACAACGGCACCACGGTGGCGTCTTTGTATTGCGTCTTGTAATCCTCAAAAGTGAAGTTATCACTGATCTTGGTGTGCTTCATTTCAGCCCCTTGACCAATCATACTGGCCAACTTTTTATAGCTGACTGTGCCACCGAGTAGCAAGGAGTAGGCGTGTTCAGAGTTGTGAGTATGCTTATCTTGTGACTCATCGCTTTTCTTTTCATGCAGACAAAACACCTTGCGATGGCCAAAGTCGGTCGCGAGTTGGACACTGGCAATAGAGTTGAAATGTTGGTCGGGGGTGACCGCCAGCACCTGACCAATACCAATCAGGTCGAGGTTGTCTTCGGCATGGCTGGAGGTTGGGTTGCCGTAGTAGCTATCAAACCCGTCCATGCGCGCTTTGCGTACGTAGTCCCAGTTGGAATCGGCCATCAGAATTCGGCAGTCGTAGGTTGAAATCGCTTTACCAATTTTGCGCGCAACATCGTTGGCACCCACAATCAAAAAGCCTCTTGGCGAAGGCTCTGCGACACCCAGCCAAGCCGCGATCGGGCGGGCCGTGGCACTTTGCAGCACTACGGTGCCGATGATGACCATAAAGATCAGTGGTACCAGCAAGTTTGCGCCTTCGACCTCCAAAAAGGTCAGTTTAATGGCAAACAGTGAAGAGACCGCAGCGGCAACGATACCGCGCGGGGCAACCCAAGCGAGGAAGGCTTTCTCTTTGGTCGACAGCTGGCTGCGCGCCGTGGACAGGAAAATTGACACCGGACGAGACACCAACTGGATGACGGCAAACAGCACCAACGCCGCGAAACCAAGCTGCTCAAAGTCGGACACTTGCACTCGCGCGGCGAGTAGAATAAACAGACCAGAGATAAAGAGAATGGTGAGGTTCTCTTTAAAATGGAGGATGTGCGCAATGCTGACGCCTTTGACGTTGGCAAGCCATACGCCCATTACGGTTACGGTCAAAAGACCCGATTCGTGTTCAAGGTAATTGGAGGCGGCAAACACCCCCAGCACAATCGTTAGCACGGCAAACGGCTGTAAATACTCCGGTAACCAATGGCGGCGCATCATGGCGGCCACCAACACGCCCGCCGCGATGCCCAAGCCAAAACCGACCACCAAAATGGTGCCGAATACGGCTAAGCTGTGCACTTCGCTTTGTGAGACGATGAACTCATACACCATCACCACAAACAGCGCGCCTAATGGGTCAATTAAGATCCCTTCCCAGCGCAAAATATTGGCCAGGCGTGAGCTTGGCCTGACCGTGCGTAGCAGCGGCACGATCACTGTTGGCCCTGTCACCACGGTTAAGCTGCCAAAGAGGAAGGCGATGGTCCAGTCTAGGCCAAGCAAATAGTGGGTCGCGAACGAGGTAATGATCCAAGAGATCACTGCCCCTATGGTGACGATACTCCAAACACTTTTACTGATCCCCCTTATTTGTTTGAAGTTCAGGGTCAAGCTGCCTTCAAATAGAATCACGGCAACAGCCAGTGAAATGATGGGGAAAAACAGGTCGCCCAAGGCTTGCTCGGGTGAGAACAGGCCAAGCACTGGCCCCACTAGCAATCCAGCAATCAACAAAAATAGAATCGCCGGCAGTTTAAGTTGCCATGCGACCCACTGACAGACTAATCCTAGAACCCCGACACCGGCTAGGGTCAAGGCGATCATCTCTGAACTCATTGTTATTCCTTTTGAAAATGGATGATATCTTTTAAATTCAAGCTACACCTGAAACTGGGCGCTTGCACCCTTTTTCTTATCCACTTAGAGTGAAAATCCATACGTTCAGTGAACAAGAGCTGTCAGTGAACAAGAGCGGTCAATCAGTAAGAATAGTCAAGTTAGGGGAACATCATGGAAAATAGGCTTGATCCGAGCGAGATTTCATTGCTTTTACCAGACACCGACGCTGGGCTTGCCGTGCATAACCCTGCAACAGGCGAGCCAGTGGGTGTAGTGCCTGTTAGCACTTCGCAAGAGATAGAGCAGGCCATCGGGCGCGCGCATAAGGCACAGCCTGAGTGGGCGGCACTGAGCGCCAAAGCGCGGGCGAATCGCCTGCTTGCCTGGCATGCATTGTTGCTTGAACACCAAGAAGCACTGGCAACCCTGATGACGCTTGAGCAAGGTAAACCGCTGCCCGAAGCGCGAGGTGAGGTGGCCTACGGCGCGAGCTTTATTCAGTGGTTTGCAGAAGAGGGAAAGCGAGCCTACGGTGAAACCATCCCCGCACCAAGTGGGGATAAGCGCATTGTGACTATTAAGCAGCCGGTGGGTGTGGCTTGCGCCATTACGCCTTGGAACTTTCCGATTGCCATGATCACCCGCAAAGCGGCGCCGGCGTTAGCGGCGGGATGCAGCTTTATCGTTAAGCCGTCTGAGCTCACCCCGCTGAGCGCGTTCGCATTGGCCAAGTTGGCGTATCAGGCGGGAATCCACTCTGATGTGTTTCAGGTGGTGATTGGGCGCAGCGCCCCAGAGGTGGGTGAGCGGTTTACCTCTTCTCCGTTGATTCGCAAACTCTCGTTTACTGGCTCTACCCGAGTGGGCAAAGCCTTGCTGGCGCAAAGCGCACATGACGTTAAACGCACATCGATGGAGCTTGGCGGTAACGCACCCTTTATCGTGTTTGCCGATGCAGATGTAGACGCGGCGGTAGATGGGGCCATCGCCTCTAAGTTTCGCAATGCTGGGCAGACCTGCGTGTGTGCCAACCGCTTTTATGTTCAGCGTGAGATTTACGACTTATTCGTGGCGAAATTTGTCGCGAAAGTGGAGGCGTTAACGGTTGGTAATGGCCTCGACGAAGGCGTGGAGATAGGCCCCATCATTACCCATGAAGCCAAACAAAATCTCCTATCGCTGGTGGAGCAGGCCACAGCGCAAGGCGCGGTCGTGGCCAACAAAGCGCGGACGTTAGACGGGCAGTTTATGGCGCCAGTGGTGCTGACAAATGTTGAGCACACGATGGCACTGGTCCAAGATGAAATTTTCGGCCCCATCGCGCCCATCATCGCCTTTGACGATGAGGCGCAGTTAATTGAACAGGCCAACGATACGCCTTATGGTCTCGCCGCCTACTTTTATACTCAGCATATTGGCCGAGCTTGGCGGGTCGCCGAGGCGCTGGACTACGGCATGGTTGGCATCAATGAAGGGATTATCTCTACCGAAGTGGCGCCATTTGGCGGCGTAAAGCAGTCCGGTATCGGCAGAGAAGGTGCTAAGCAGGGACTGGATGAGTACCTCGACATCAAATACCTCTGCTTTGGTGGCGTATAGCGCTAAGTCAATCGGTGGAAAGTGCAGAGCGCTCGGCTGCGGCTGAGCGTTCAACTTCATCAAACCCGCGCAAAATATTGCTCAGGGTCACCGCCGCAAACAGTGCGATGACAAACGATAAATGCCAAGCCTGGCTGAGACCGATCTGCACTAGCGTCATACTCACTAGCGCAGAGACAACCATTTGCCCGCCTCCCGACATCGCCGCCGCCGCGCCCGCTTGTTTTTTGTAGGGCAGCATTACCATCGCTTGCGCGCAAGGCAGCGCAATACCATTGCCTAATATCATCAACAGTTGACCCAACATCAAAAACAGTGGCTCTACCGGACAAAAGAACAGCCACAGCGCTGCGCTGAGGTGTAGGGCGGGGGTAAACAGCAGCATTCTTTTGGTGCCAATCAGCGGTCTTACTCGGTTGCACAGGCTCGTGCCTGCCAACATACCCAGCGTTGGGATCAGCGCCCACATCGCGTATTCGTCGGAGGTCATGCCGATGTGATCTTGCATAATAAACGGCATCACCGACACCGTGGTGATCATCAAGCTAAAATTAAGCCAGCCGATGCTAGCAAAGCTCATAAAGTAGCGCGAGGTTAGCAGAGTACGGTATTGGCTCACCATCGCCTTTGGCGAGGGGATGGCACTGGTGCTGTGCAGCGTTTCATCAAAACGGAGCGCAATCACCACCCAGGCTAATCCGAGATAGCCGAGCAGTGAGACGAACACCATCGTCCAGCCAAAGTGAAAGTTGATAAAGCCGCCAAGCACCGGCGCCATCAGTGGGGTAATAGACGCCGCCATCGCAATGTATGACATCGCCACAGGCAGCTCTGGGCCACTAAATCGGTCACGAGTCGAAGCGCGCGCTAATACTGCGCAGCAGCCAGTGCCGAGCCCTTGTAGAAAGCGCCCCGCGACCATGCCCATAAATGAGTCGCTCAGCGCAATGATCAGCATAAGACCTGACATCGCAATAAGCAGCCCAGTCAGCAGCACCTTTTTGCGACCCAAGGCATCAGAGATAGGGCCGTAGATAAATTGCGAAGGACCAAAGCCGAGCAGGTAAATACCGACCAACAACTGCGCTTCATCAAGCGTGATCGCGAAATCTTTTGCGATCCAAGGCAGCGCTGGAAAGACCAACCCCATACTGAGTTGACCGATACTGATGACAAGACACGCCAGTAAGATGGAGCGAAAGTGAATCGCCTTGGCCATTAACGGTCCCCTTTGCGCGTAAAGTGAGCGTGTTTTCCATGATCGCGGCGGCGCAATTCACCTTCGTGGTCATGCTCACTGAGCTTGGCTTTAACGCGTTTGACGGTCGATAAACTGACATCACACTGCTCGGCAACTTGAGCTAAGGTAAGGCCTTCAAAGAGCAGCGCGGCAATCTGTTTGTGCTTGCTGCGATCGGCAGGTCTACCACGAAACTTCTGTTTCCATTGTTCAGGGTGACGCTTGAGTGCTCGGCGCCCTTGCTCGGCGGCAAACAAGCGATGCTGTGTCTGTACTTGCGCATAGCCGCTGAGCATACTCAGTAGCGTTTGTGTTTCTGCGGAATTAGGCGCAAAGGTCATGGGTTGGCAAAGGGTTTGCAGTGTCACGCCCTTGTCGAGAATATCCTCGATTGTTGCGAGAGCTTGGCTAAAATCACGCCCAAACACGGTGAACCACCAAATCACCAGCGTATCGCCAGATTGTAGATTGTTGAAGAGCGATTGAAATTGCTCCCGTTCATTGGGTGGCACGCAGCCTTGTACTTGGTCTTCAAAGTGCTTGGCATCGCCGGTGTGTGCTTGTAGTGCGGCCAAGTGTTCTTGATACGCTCGGTTTTTGGGTGAGAAGCGAGTATAGAGGTAAGTCGCCATAGTGACTCCTTAGTTAACGTAAAGGTCCAAATAATGTATTGGCTCATAATTAAGTTCACTATACTCGGGTTCATAATTTATGCAAACACCAAATGAGCCATTTACACTTCTTACGAGGGGAAGTGAGAAGTTTACGTGAGTACGTGACAAGGTGCCGTTGTTGGCGCCTTGTCATTTTGATTCATCCAGCGGTTGGTGATCCAAGCGCACGAACTATCAGCAGGTGATTGATGAGAATGCCATCGTCACGCCGACTGAGAGGCTACTTCACACTTTCGATAACAGATCGCTCAGTACGATTGCCGCCAGCGTCTGCTGGCGGCATGGTAGAACAAACGCCATCAAGACACACATTATGACCATATCGCAGAGACATTTTTACGTCGGCACCTACACCGATGCCCCTAGCCAAAGCCGCGGCATTGCCCGCATCGCCCTAGATACCCAGACAGGAGAAATCACACGTTTAGAGGATGTGTGTGAGTTGCGTAATCCTTCCTATCTGGTGAACACCTCGACTGGGCTCTACACCTTCTCGGAGGTGTCTGAGCAAGAGGGGGCGCAAGTTGTCCATCTCCGACCCACGGATAAGTATGGATCAATGAACTGTGCGCCGATCCACGGCGATGCGCCTTGCCATATCGCCATCGATGCCGCTCAACGGTTTGTCGCTGTTGCTAACTATGGCAGTGGAAATGTAAGTGTTCACTTACTCGATGAGAATCATCACCCTTCTTCTACGTCGACAACGCTTTTTATTGACGGATTTGGACCTAAGACTCACCGCCAATCAAGCCCGCACGCGCATCAAGTCACCTTTATCGATGGTCATTTAGTGGTGGTCGATTTAGGCAGTGATCGGGTCCATTTTTATCGTCATCAAGATTCGCTCGCGTCGTTTGAACTGGACTACTCCGTGGCCCTTTCTCCCGGCAGTGGACCGCGTCACCTTGTATTCAATCAAGCTAGCAACCTCGCTTATGTGGTGTGTGAGCTCTCTGAAACGCTTGCAGTGCTGACCTATTCTCAAGGCCGCTGGTCTCAGAGCGCTGAGATCCCGCTATTGCCAGAAGAGACAGTCTATGAGGCGGCGAGTGCGATTTACCTTAACCAAGATGAGCGCTACGTGTACGTCTCTTGTCGTAAGCAGAACTGCCTCTCTATTTTGGATGTCTCAGTGACCCCACCTCAGAATATTGGCAGAGTCGATACACAAGGTCAGTTCCCGCGCGATTTTACCCTGAGCGCGTGTGAGCATTGGCTGCTGGTGGCCAATCAGCACTCCAATAACATCGTCAGTTTTCATCGAGAGACCCTCAGTGATGCATTCAGGCCCACCGGTTATGAGTGCTCAATTGATGCGCCTGTCTGCTTGGTGGAATACCAAGCTTAAAGCGTTGAAAATGGGCTGATAACGCCGCTTGCTCCACGTTCAATCACGTGGGTATAGATTTGAGTGGTTTTGACATCCGTATGACCAAGCTGCTCTTGCACGGTTCGAATGTCGGCGCCACTCTCAAGAAGATGCGTGGCGAACGAGTGGCGCAGCGTATGGGAGGTCACCGGTTTTTCAATCTTGGCCCGTTTGGCCGCCGCTTTAATCGCTCGTTGAATGGTGGTGACATCAATGTGGTGCCTGCGAGTTTGATTGGATGCGGGATCGACACTAAGCCTGTCGGAAGGAAACAGAAATTGCCAATTGAGCGTTTTGTTGGCGCCCGGATACTTTTTGTCTAGCGCGTTAGGCATCATTACACCGGCATACTCCGGTGCGAGCAGGTCGGTTTGCCAAAGGCGGGCCACCGCTTCTCTTTGTTGATGCAGCGCAGGACACAGCTCTTTGGCCAAGGTCACAATGCGACTTTTGTTCCCCTTGGAGATGTGGATACGCAACGCGTAAAAATCAAAATCGATGTCTCCATAGCGCAGCCTGACACACTCTTTGACCCTTAAACCTGAGCCATACATCAACTGGATAGGCAAACGCCATTTGGGATTGGTATGCTCGAGCAGCGCGCGGATTTCTTGTTTGGTTAACACCACTGGCAGTTTCTTTTGTTTGGTCGCTTTTCGATATCGGATGTCGACTTTAATCGGCTGTTTCAAGATATGCTCATAGAGGAAAACCAGCGCGTTTAGTGCTTGAGCCTGAGTATTCGCCGCGACATTTCGATCAAGCGATAGGTGCGAGAGAAACTGCTCAACATGCTGGACATCAAGCGTGCTCGGATGTTGCTTATTATGATGGAGAATATAGCGTTTGATCCACGACACGTAAGCCTCAATCGTTTTATTGGCATAGTGCGATGCTCGCATATAATCGGTCACTTGTTGCAGAAACGGTGATTGGATTTTCATGACGTTTTGTGTGTCGGTTAACGGATATAAAACAGTGTACGCTGCCCTATTGGTGTTAGACTGCACTTTGCCGCACATTGCGACCAGTATCATAAGGGTTCATCCTTTAGCGAGTTGTTTTGCAAGGATTTAGCAGATTCCGTTCACAGAAACGATGCAGAATAGGCGGCGCTAGTTGGTTGGGTTAGGTGGTTTGGGGTTGTATATAAAGCGTTATGTTTACTTGAAATTCAAAGACTTAAAGGTCTTGGGCTTTAGTTCATTGGTCCCTCTGGCAATTCGTCCCTAGTAGACTCAGCAAATCCGCATTGTCGGTCTAAGTTCTTGAATCTCTCACCCCGTAAAACATGCCAAAGTTCGCGGGTTGCTTCATTGTTAGGTCGTGGCGGTTGGCTTCTAGCTTAACTGGCTCAAAGTCGCTTCTAGGTTCTTAGCCAATTAGCATTTCAACTTGGCAGTTGCCTCGGCAATTCAACATTGTTTTTTGCTTTGATTGGAAAGAAAGGGTGCTTGTTGTTACTCGGTCGGGTTGCCTCATTGGGCAGGGAAGTGGAATGCCTCGTTTCTAGTTAATCGCCTTTGGTGGTCAAGTTGGCTCTTACCTTGTGGTTTGTTTCAGAAAACTAGTTAGAAATCGCAGTTCTTTCTCAAGTAAATCATGTGTTTGTGGTAAAACATAACAAACAATTCAACAGTGATTCGCAACGCTTGGCGCTCTCACTTCGGGTTGAATTTAGTGTTTACGGCGCAGCATTCAAGTTCAGTGTCTGCGTTGCTCACACGTTAATTGGGCGTTATGTAACAGGTTGATTTCCAGTATTATTTAGTTTCTCGAAATACCAAACTTCTTCTCAACTCATGGGTTTCTGGCTCTGAGTCTTTGTTCAACTTGTTCGCAATAATTCAGGGTCAACGAAAGCACATCTCACTTGGAAAGTTTGTCCCGGCTCGCTTCTACGGTTCAAAAGCCAAGTCACTCGCTGAAATTCACTGTCTTGAAATCGTTGTAACTCCCCTACTTCGAATTTGGCTTTCGCACTCAAATCCATCAAAAGAACCTTGAGTGCAAGGGCGTTTTTAGTAGTCTGAAGGCAACAGTAGAGCCCGAGTGCGTCATTACATAACAAACAATTTAAGCAGACCCTCAACGCGTGCCATTTTCAGTTTGCTGCAAGTTCGGTGTTTGCGGAGTTATGCAGAAGCTATCGTTGTGCGTTTCGGGCTACTTAATCGGGCGTTAAGTTTACAGTTGGATTTTATGAGTAGAAAAAGAATAAATCAAAGTTTAGAAGTTCACAGAATAGCGGTCGCTGCACGAGACATATCTTGTGCTAAAGATGGCTTTGAGAATATTGTAGAGTTGAATGCAAACTTGGGAGACAAACTCTATCAGTCATTGTTGTTCGGAGCAGTAACATCCTACTGTAGACCTTTCACAAATAATGATGGGTTCGGAAATATGCTTGGAAAATGGAAAAAGTTTGGCGAGCACAAGGAATTGTCCAAAACTCACTCTGAGTTAATAAACTTTCGAAACAAAGTCGTAGCCCATAGTGATATCTCAAGTAATGAGTTGATTATTTACCCAGTTAGCGGAACGCTTACAGTTGGCGAACACAGTCATGTTTTAGAAGAGCCTATGTTTGGTGTATCAACACCTTTACTTTCCCTTGAGGATGTAGAATCGGCCATAAAGCTATGTGAATTTCAAGAGTCAAGGATGTACGATTATTTAATTGACGAGATTGGTGTGAGGTTTGCAGAACCTCTCAATGGTGGTAACCCTTTTAAATTCGATCACCGTGAAATGTAAACTTAACAAGGCGTTTAAGACGGATTCACAACGCTTGGCGATTTCAGTTTAAGTTGAATTTAGTGTTTAAGGTACAATGGTTTAGGTTTGGTGGTTAGCGTTGTTCACCACTTAACGCGGCGTTATACGAATAAGGAAAGTTCGGAATATGGAAATCAAAATAGACGATCTATCGGGTGGTGAAGTCATTGAGTTGCTTGAAGAGCATTTGGCTGATATGTATGCAACTTCACCTCCAGAAAGTGTGCATGCTTTAGACGTCGATGCACTTAAATCACCAGATATTACATTTTTCAGCGGTTGGGTTAATGGTGAATTACAAGGTTGCCTTGCTATCAAGCAACTCACTCCCCGTCATGTTGAATTGAAATCAATGAGAACTTCTAATTCATCCCGAAAGTCCGGTGTTGCAACTAAGCTGTTAATTCATGCTTTGAATACTGCTATCGACAAGGGGTATCGCAAAGTCAGCCTTGAAACCGGCACTCAGCAATTCTTCCAACCAGCTCGAAATCTGTATGAGAAATTTGGGTTTACTTATTGCGAACCATTTGCCAACTATGAACTCGATCCACATAGTCACTTTATGACACGGGAATTGGTGGAAAAATTCGTATAACAAAGCATTTAAGAGGGATTCTCAACGCTTGGCATTTTTGCTTCTACTTCAAATTTAGTGTTTACGGTACAATACTTTAGGTTTGGTGGTGGCGTTGTTCACCCCTTAATGCGGCGTTAGGTGATAATCAAGGTCGGAAGTAATGGCAAAAGATACGCCTTCAATGGCAAAAAACAAAATTAAGCGTTCACTAGGAGCGATTATCGATCCACATCCGACAGAACGAGAAAAAACGATGCTGTGGGAATATTTCAATAATTCCTGCGCATATTGTGGTCTTACGATGGAAAGGAAATCGAGAGTCGGTCATCTTGATCATATAGTCCCGACTTCTGAAGGCGGCAATAACTCAATATTTAACCATGTCTTATCGTGTTCGATTTGCAATGGTGATGAGAAAAGAGAAATGGACTGGTTGGAGTTTCTAACCAATAAAGTAGATTGTGTTGAAACGTTGATCAATCGTAGATCTCTTATCGAGACGTGGTTAGCTAAAAATACAATAAAGCCAATTGACAGTGCAGCTCAGGAACAAATTGATAGCATTGTTGAAATGGCATTGTCGCAGTTTGATGAGTCGGTAAGACTAATGAGAGAACTACGAGGAAAAATCACCTAACAAACTGCTCAAGAGGGATTCGCAACGCATGGCATTTTTTACTTTGCGTTGGTTTAAGTGATTAAGGCGGTATGCGGCGGCCTTGGTATTGCGTTGCTCACCCCTTAGCAGGGCGTTATGTGCTTGGAGGAAAAATGCAATTTATCGAAGTCAAAAGTAGCCAAATTCCGCTAGATTTGCTGCTCAAAGCAGATCCTTCTGAAGTGAGTATTTCATCATATTTAGCGGAATCATGGTGCTTTGCTGTGTTAGATAATGAGCGTATTTTAGCGGCATGTATAGTGAAGCCAGAAACCCAAAAACTTGCTGAAATCTTCAATGTTTCTGTATATCCCGAGTTACAAGGTCAAGGAATTGGCTCTCAATTGCTCAAGTCAGTTCTGTCTCAGCTACCAAGTAAGGGGATCACTCGTGTTGAATTGGGTACAGGTACCTTTGGTTATCAACTGACTTATTATCAGCGCCTTGGTTTTCGCGTTGACTCGATCATCAAGGATCACTTCTTACTGAATTACCCAGAACCAATCTATGAAAATGGTATTCAACACAAAGATATGCTGAGATTGTACGCACAAATTTAGCACGCACATAACAAAGCGTTTAAGACGGATTCCCAACGCTCGGCGGCTTCAGTTCAAAGGTATGCATCAGTGTTTATGGCATAATGACTTGAGTGCAGTGGTAGCGTTGCTCACCCCTTAACGCGGCGTTATAACGCAAATGGAGTTCGTACGTTGAAAATGGATATATTTATAGTTGATGCATTTACAGATCAACAATTTAAAGGGAACTCAGCTGCGGTCATTCCGGTTGAACAATGGCCTTCAGATGACCTAATGCAGAATATTGCAGCTGAAAATAACCTCTCAGAAACAGCTTATGTAAAAGCTGTAGGCTATAACCAATACGAAATTCGTTGGTTCTCACCAATGACTGAAATTGACTTTTGTGGTCATGCTACGTTGGCATCTGCTTTCGTATTGTTTAACGAGCTTGGTGTAACACACCAAATCGAGTTCATAACTCGTGAAGTCGGTAACTTAACGGTAAATCTTAATGTAAACAACGAAATCGAAATGACCTTTCCTAACCAAAAACCAGAAGCTGTATCACTTGTTCCTGCACAGTTATTGGCTGGCTTATCGAAACAGCCGGTAGAAGTTCTAAGAAATAGACAAGCATATTTTGTCGTCTATGAAAATGAGCATGACGTTCTTGAAGTGACTTACGTTTCAGAACAACTGAAACAGCTCGCGCCATTGGATGTGGTCGTCACTTCTAAATCCGAAGACTATGACTTCATATCTCGTTATTTTTGGCCTGCGAACGGTGGTGACGAAGATCCCGTGACAGGCTCTATTCATTCTGGGTTGGCTCCTTACTGGGCTGATAAATTGGGTAAATCAGATTTAGTTGCTTACCAAGCTTCAAGAAGAGGTGGTGTCTTAAAGTGCAGCGTGTCAGGTAAATCAATAGTCATTTCTGGAAAAGGTGTTTTGTATCTTAAAGGGCAGGTTTACGTTTAGTGGAAATCTGCGTTATAACAAACAATTTAAGAGGGATTCCCAACGCTTGGCATTTTTGGTTCTACTTCCAATTTAGTGTTTATGGCACAATGCTTTAGGTTTGGGTGGTAGCGTTGCTCACCCCTTAATTGGGCGTTAAGTGGCTGGTTGAGTTTTCTGGATTTTTATATTGATTATGTTTCATAACTACTCTAGAATGCCGTTCGGCTTATGGGCAGATTTTTAGTTCGCGTTTCGCGATCAGTGAAGAAATGGTCCGTTCGGATTGCCTTATATAGTATATCATATAGGTATTTATAGGATATATAGTGCGTAGGAGTGCCCATAAGCCACTAATTAGGGGTAATCAATGTCAAGATTAAAGCGTCTAAAGTCAGCATCAACAAAACCTGAATTTGCTAAAATATTGGGTATTGATGCAGCTTTCCTTACTCGCTGCTTATATATCAACAAGCCAGAGAACCAATATCACCAGTTTTCCATTCTAAAGAAATCAGGCGGTGAAAGGCTTATAAATGCACCTTCAGAGGAACTCAAGAGCCTTCAAAAAAATCTGTCAATATTACTATTAGACTGCATTGATGAAATTAATGCGGAAAAATATCCAGATTCACAGTGGTCTAAACCGAAACTTAGAAAAAATGGTGATCCAGATTACGCTGCTGAAGTTCTTAAGATAAAAATTCCAAATGTGCAAGTAAAGCAACCTTCGTTATCTCACGGTTTTGTAAGAGAGCGTTCAATCCTAACGAATGCTATGATGCATGTCGGAAAAAAGAACGTCCTCAACATTGATTTAGAAAGTTTTTTTGATAGTTTCAATTTTGGACGTGTTCGTGGTTTTTTTATTAAAAACACTAACTTCAATCTTAACCCACATATTGCAACAGTAATTGCTCAAATTGCCTGCTTTGATAACAAACTGCCTCAAGGTAGCCCATGCTCTCCTGTAATAACTAATCTTATTTCACATACCCTAGATATACGGTTAGCCTCGTTAGCCAAAAAATATAAATGTACTTATACGAGGTACGCTGACGACATAACATTTTCAACTAGGAAATCTGAGTTTCCTCCTCAAATAATGAAACAAAATGAAATTGGTTATGTGCCGGGTAGATTGTTAAAGAGTGAGATAAGACGTTCAGGGTTTTCTATAAATTCTAGTAAAACTAGAATTCAATATAAGAACTCCAGACAAGATGTCACAGGTCTGGTAGTAAATAAGAAACCTAATGTGAAACAAGAATATTGGCGATTAGCACGGGCGAAATGTAATCAGCTGTTTAAAACAGGTAAGTTTACAACTATAAAAGATGGAAATGAAATTGACGGTAACCTCAATGAGCTTGAAGGGCAGTTAAACTTTATTGATCAAGTTGATCACTATAACCGGATGAGGCAAAAAACACCTTTAAGTACCGATTACACGCATGCGAAAGTTGGGAAAAATACTAAAGTGATACTTTCAGGTCGAGAAAAAACTTTTAGTAATTTCTTATATTATCGACTTTTTTGCGGAAATGAGAAACCTACCATTTTATGTGAAGGTAAGACAGATAATGTTTACTTAAAGTCTGCAATCAGTGAGTTAAGTAAAGATTATCCTCAATTAGCGTACCGTAAAGAGGATAAGTATGAGCTTTTAGTACGTTTTGTCGAGTACTCAAAGCGAAGCCGCTTTTTATTAGAGCTATTCGGAGGGGCTGATTACCTGCGAGGTTTTGTGGATAACTTCGAAAAGAACATGAAGCTCTACGATGCCATAACACCTAAACATCCAGTTATTGTTTTTTTAGATAACGATGAAGGACCTCAACAAGTAGTGAATTTGTTGAAGTCAAAAAACTTTCAGAAAAAAATCGAATTGTTTCCATCTACTCTTGATAAGAAGGAGGATATTCGAAAGTCTGAATTTATACATGTTATCAAAAATCTATATGTTGTTTTTACACCGTTAGCTAAAGATGGCGGAGAGACAGATATAGAGTATTTCTTTGATGATAAAACGCGTTTAATGAAACACCCAAATGGTAAGTGTTTCAACACTGTAAAGAATCGGGACTCAAAAAGTGATTTGAGCAAAGATGCATTTGCTACACATATAGTCAAAGAAAACAAAACGAAAATAGATTTTAATGGGTTAAAACCTCTTTTAGACTCTCTTGTAAAAGTGATTAATCATTATGACTCTCTGAGGTAGTTTTCTGCAAAATGCTGAATAGCCACTTAACAATCTGTTTAAGAGTGATTCGCAACGCTTGGCGTTTTTGCTATGCGTTGCGTTTTGTGTTTAGGGTGGTATGCGGGAGCATCTGTATTGCGTTGCTCACACCTTAACAGGGCGTTAGGCGAAAGGTGGATTATGGAAACATCAGAAGTAATATTTTCGATTGAGTGGTATGTAAAATCGAAGAATTTGGCATTAAAAAATGCACTCGCTATTCGATGCCCAATGAGTCTAGATACACAAGAAGAACACAGACAATACTACTCACAGTATCTGTCATCTGTATTGTCCATAACAGAGTTGTTGTGCGATAAAGCCACTCCCTTACGAAACGAATTTAGAGATAAACTATATTCAGAGTTGGGAGGCGAACATATTGATGGCTCCAAATATTACGACTACCTTCGAGAGCTGAGAAATAGTGTTGTACATAGAGGCATGAACTTGACAGCTAGTGCGCATATTGTGAATGACTTCCCATTGATATTGGCTCCAACCCCTGTGACTAATAGAAATGGTAACCAAGTCCATGAAGCTCCGGAAAAGTATTTTCTCTCAATAATTGAACACGTGGAAACAGTAGTTCCTGCTTTGGTGATTAAGCATATTGAAGATAGTGGCTGGCACAGTATATTTATTTGTAATGAACAAGCCCAAGAAAACTCTAAGCGTAAGGTGGAACAGTCTGAAGCGATGCCTGACTGGGTTAAACAAGAAGCACTTCGAGTAATTCCAGACATTGATATGCTGGATATGCAAAAGCAGAGAATGAAATCAGCACTCGAGAATATAAGGACTACAGTAGCGCTACCGAAAATCGCCTAACAAAGCATTTAAGAGTGATTCGCAACGCTTGGCATTTTTAGTTCAAGGTTGGGTTTCGTGTTTACGGCGTAATGGTTTAGGTTTGGTGCCCGCGTTGCTCACACCTTAATGCAGCGTTAGTTGGCGGGGGAATTTTGGAGCTAGTTCAACGTCTTCTTTGGCCATTCGTCTGGTGTTATCGGCAATTTGGCATTGTCGGTGTCAGTTCTTGAATAACTCAAACCAAGCGCTTTTCAATGTTCGAGGATTTGCCTCATTTTGGTTTCGTGCAGGTTGGTTGCCAGTTTCGTGGGCGTAAAGTCGCGTGGAGTTTTGGTGTTTCAGGGGCAGGTTTATGCGTTGTTCATCTGCTCGTCAGGATTACCGCTTCAATAATTCCAACTGGTGTTTTGTGTACGCTTTCTTTGCTGGGGTGTAGTGGCTCACATTGCTTTGAGTAAATCGTGGGTAACTTTGGTTGCGGTGTTGTGTGCTTGGGTTCGGTGGTTTACTTTTTCGTACGGTGGCGTTTCTGGCGGAGCAACGCACTAGCCAACTAACCAGTTACTCAAGTGGACGCCCAACGCTCGGCGGTTTTGGCTTGGAGTCAAGTGGGTTTTGCGGGTTTATCGCAGGCGCCACTTAGCAAGGCGTTAGTTGGCGGGTGATTTTTTAAGGCTAGTTCATCGTCATCTCTGGCCATTCGTCTGGTGTTATCGGGAATTTGGTATTGTCGGTATCAGTTCTTGAATCACTCGAACCAAGTGCTTTTTAATGTTCGTGGGTTGCCTCATTGTGGTTTCGTGCAGGTTGGTGGCTAGAATCGTGGGCGTAAAGTTGTGTTGAGTTTTGGTGTTTCAGATGCAGGTTTATGTGTTGAAAATCTGCTCGTTAACTTTGCCGTTTCAACAACTCGAACTGGTGTTTTGTGCCCGCTTTCTTTGTCGGAGTGTAGTGGTTCACATTGCTTTGAGTAAATCGTGGGTAACTTTGGGTTCAGTGTTGTGCGTTTGGCTGTGGTGGTTTACTTTTTCGTACGGTGGCGTTTCTGGCAGAGCAACGAACTAGCCAACTAACAAGTTACTCAAGTGGACGCCAAACGCTCGGCGGTTTTGGTTTGGAGTTCAGTGGGTTTTGCGGGATCATCGCAGGCGCCACTTAGCAAGGCGTTAGTTGGCGGGTGATTTTTTAAGGCTAGTTCAACATAATCTCTGGCCATTCGTTCGTAGTTTTCGGCAATTTGGCATTGTCGGTATCAGTTCTTGAATCACTCGAACCAAGCGCTTTTCAATGTTCGTGGATTTGCCTCATTTTGGTTTTGAGCAGGTTGGTGGCGAGTTTTGTGGGACGTAAAGTTGCGTTGAGTTTTAGTGTTTCAGATGCAACGTTGTTGGCTTTCAATCTGCTCGTTGGCGTTGTCGTTGTAAAAGGTTTAGGCGGTGTGTTTAGCCTGCTTTCTCTGCTGAAATGCAATGGCTCACATTCCTTTGAGTAAATCGTGGGTAACTTTGGGTTCAGTGTTGTGCGCTTGGCTGTGGTGGTTTACTTTTTCGTACGGTGGCGTTTCTGGCAGAGAAACGAATTAGCCAACTAACCAGTTACTCAAGTGGACGCCAAACGCTCGGCGGTTTTGGCTCGGAGTTCAGTGGGTTTTATGAATTCATCGCAGGCGCCACTTAGTAAAGCGTTAGTTGGCGGGTGATTTTTTTAAGGCTAGTTCAGCGTCATCTCTGGCCATTCGTCTGGTGTTATCGGCAATTTGGCATTGTCGGTATCAGTTCTTGAATCACTCGAACCAAGTGCTTTTTAATGTTCGTGGGTTGCCTCATTGTGGTTTCGTGCAGGTTGGTGGCGGGTTTCGTGGGCGTAAAGTTGCGTGGAGTTTTGGTGTTTCAGGGGCAGGTTTATGCGCTGTTCATCTGCTCGTCAGAATTGCCGCCTCAATAACTTCAACGGGTATTTTGTGTCCGCTTTCTTTGCCGGAGTGCAGTGGCTCACATTGCTTTGAGTAAATCGTGGGTAACTTTGGGTGCGGTGTTGTGCGCTTGCCTTTGGTGGTTTACTTTTTCGTACGGTGGCGTTTCTGGCGGAGCAACGAACTAGCCAACTAACAAGTTACTCAAGTGGACGCCAAACGCTCGGCGGTTTTGGTTTGGAGTTCAGTGGGTTTTGCAGGTTTACCGCAGGCGCCACTTAGCAAGGCGTTATGTTTATGGAGTAATAATGAGCGATTATATTAAGTTAGTACAAAAATTGGACTCAGATCTTGAAGCTGTAGGGAAGTTACTACTTGAAAATAAGGGAAATTCTGCCTTAGAAAATGCATACGTTAGAACATTCTTTTCCACAGTTGAGGGCTTCATGTATGCATTTCGTCAGGAAGCTATGGCAAGTCAGGACTTTGAAGTCATCTTTGACTCAGCTGAACAGGCGAAACTAAAAGAACGCAAATTTGATAAAATCAGACAAGTCATAAAAAAAGACAAGAATAAGCTCAGATTTAAAGAGTCTGTTAAGTTCTCATGTAAATGTTTGGCTAAATCCCGTGGTGTAGAACCAAAAGATTTGGGTTTCTTTGGTGTAGGCTGGGACAACTTTTTAGCAGCCAACAGTATTAGAGACCAATTAACTCATCCTAAAAGAATCGAAGATTTAACTCTTGATGTGGAAACACTAGAAAGTGTCGTAGAAGCAAAGGTTTGGTTCAA